>JAYSZC010000928.1:0-2880 GCA_043738235.1 Lewinellaceae bacterium
CTTTTTATGTTTTTGAACAAAAATATGACGAAAACGGAAATATCCTGGAAGGCGACTTTGTCGACACAAACAATGACGGCATCGTAAATGCCGACGACAAATACCGTTACGAACAACCCGCACCCATCTACACGATTGGTGTCACGAACAACTTAGGAATCGGCAATTTCAACCTGTCTTTTGCAGGCCGGGCACACTTGGGCAATTTCGTGTACAACAACGTTCAAACGGATATGGGCTACCTGAACAGGCTGTACGGATCAACGAGAGTGCTGTGGAATATAAACCAGTCGGCAGTCGACCTCAACGTGGTCGACCAGGCAAAACTCACGTTCAGCGACCACTTTGTTACCAAAGCCGCATTTTTCCGGCTCGACCACGTCACGGCGGGTTACAACTTTAAAAACGTGATTGGCAGCGCGCTCCTGAATGTGTTTGTTACTGTGCAAAACCCGTTGGTGATTACAGCCTACAAAGGACTGGACCCCGAAATCGGGAATGGCATCGACAACAACCTTTACCCAAGACCACGGACTTACCTCCTTGGATTCAGTGTTAATTTCTAACGTTAAAACACAAGAAATATGAAATCGCACATAAAAATATGCAGCTTATTGATGCTCTTTTTGTTGGGATCAACCGGATGCTTCAAAGACCTGGATACCACTCCCCTGGATCCGGATATCCTGACCGCAGCATCCGTTTACAAAGACCCGCAGGCCTACAAACAAGTGCTGGCTAAATTATATGCCGGATTTGCCGTATCTGGCCAACAAGGCCCGTCCGGCCAGGCCGACATTTCCGGTATCGACGAGGGTTTCGGCCAGTACCTGAGGGGATTCTGGTACCACCAGGAACTCACCACAGACGAATCTGTGATCGGCTGGAATGACCAGACTATCAAGGATTTCCACTCCCAAACATGGACTTCGGGCGACGCTTTCACGTATGCTTTCTATAGCAGGGTATTTTACCAGATTGCACTGGCCAATGAATTTCTGCGCGAAACAACCGATGCGAAATTGGATGGCCGCAGCGTAGACGCTACTTTGAAAGCGGAAATTCAGAAGTACCGCGCCGAAGCGCGATTCCTCCGGGCGCTGAGCTACTGGCACGCTTTGGACATCTTCAGAAATCCGCCTTTCGCGCTCGAAGATGCAGTAGTCGGCGGCACACCACCCGACCAAACTACCGGCAGAGATCTGTTTAATTTCATTGAAGCGGAGTTGTTGGAGATAGAACCTGTCCTGGCGGCGGCGAGAACCAACGAGTACGCCCGGGCCGATAAAGCAGCTGCCTGGATGTTGCTTGCAAAACTGTACCTCAATGCAGAAGTATATGTCGGTCAAAACAAGTACGCGGACTGCCTTACCTACTGTGACAAGATTTTAACGGCGGGTTATCAGCTGGAACCAACGTATCAAAACCTGTTCCTTGCCGACAACCACAATTCCAATGAAATCATTTTCCCGATTGCATTTGACGGTATCAGAACACGCACCTGGGGCGGCATGACATTCATCATCCGGGCCGGCGTGGTCGGCAGCATGAATCCGGTTGCATCGGGTGTGGTGAGCGGTTGGGGTGGCACGAGAGCTACCCGCCAATTAATTGAAAAATTCCCTTCCGATCTGACGGGTATCAAAGTGGCCTTCAACCCCGGCCAAACGGTGCTGTATCCAAAACTTTATGTGCCGGGAACGCACCAGGGCAACGACGCCACACAAACCAGCAACTCGCTGGCCGCAACATCTACCACAGCGCCCAACAACAAAATTTACGAAGGACACCTGTATTTCCCGAATCCGAATACGGAAATCCAGTTCACCACCGTACCCTCCAATACAGCGCCTAAACTCGGCGATAACGGCGCCGATGGCACCCTGGAATCAAACGGCGCCAAAATCGTCATACCGGAAGCCGGATACTATTACATCAAGGTCAATCTCGTTAATACAGCCAACAGAACGTATGTGATCGAAAAACGCAACTGGAGCATGGTCGGAACCGCCACCGGCGGAGCTGACATCAACTTCCAGTGGGATGCCGACCTTCGTATGCTTGTAGCAACTGGTAACCTCGAAGTTGGTACTTTGAAATTCAGGGCCAATCAAAACGACGCCATTAGCTTGGGCGATACTCCCGCAGACGGCCTGCTCGAACCAGGCAGCGACATACAGATTGACCAATCGGGCAGTTATAAAATCCTGCTCGACCTGGACAAACCCGATTATACCTACCAGGTGCAATTGACCAGTTTCGACCGCCGTGGACTGTTTTATACGGACGGACAAACTTTGGATATCAATGACCTGACCCTGGCAACCGAGGGTTATGCCGTCCAAAAATTCAAAAATGTCACTTCCACCGGTCAGCAAGGTTCCGATACGGACTTCCCGGATACGGACTTCCCTATGTTCCGACTGGCAGATGTATACCTCATGGCTGCTGAAGCCATTCTCCGGGGCGCAGGCGGCGGCGACAAGGCCAGAGCCGCCCAATACTTCAACGCCGTCAGAACCCGAGCATTTACAGGCACTTCGGGCAATTATGCACCGAACGACCTCACACTCGATGTGATCCTGGATGAAAGGGCGCGTGAACTGTACTGGGAATGCCACAGAAGAACAGACCTGGTTCGGTTCGGCCAACTCACCGACGGTACCTACAAATGGGCCTGGAAAGGGGGCGTGAAAGAAGGGGCCAGCGTACCGAGCTACCGCAACATCTTCCCGATTCCTGCAGCCGACCTCGGTGCGAATCCGGGCCTGGTTCAGAATCCGGGATATTGATTGACGTGAGACGTGAGACGTGAGACGTGAGACGTGAGACGTGAGACGTGAGACGTGAGACGTGAGACGTGAGACGTGAGACGTGAGA
>JAYSZC010000929.1:0-2879 GCA_043738235.1 Lewinellaceae bacterium
TGTTTGAAAAGTTTGATGGTTTGAAGTGGTATCTCTTGGCTTACGTTACCACCTCAAACCATCAAACTTTTCAAACGATCAAACCTGCTCAAACCATCAAACCTTTCATAAACAATGACACAAGTACAGGTTTTTGAATTCAATCCGTTTGCAGAAAACACCTACGTCGTTTATGACGAAACGGGGGACTGCGCCATTTTTGATCCGGGTTGTTTTACAGCGGAAGAAAGGTCGGCGCTGCAGGATTTTATCCGGGAAAACAAGCTGCGCCCGGTTCGTTTGGTGAACACCCATTGCCACCTCGATCATGTATTCGGCAATGCTTTTGTGGCGTGTACCTGGGGGTTGGAATTGGAAACGCACCACAAGGAAGTGGTGTTTTTGGAGCGATTTGACAAGACTTGTCAGATGTATGGCATCACAGGCGCTGAGGCCTCGCCCATGCCCGGCAAGTTTCTGGAAGCAGGCGATGTGCTGCAATTTGGCAATACCCGCCTGGAAATCCTGTTTACGCCGGGGCATTCGCCGGCCAGCTTGTCGTTCTATTGCCGGGAAGCAGATTTTGTGCTGGCAGGCGACGTGCTGTTTATGGAAAGTATCGGGCGCACGGATTTGCCGGGTGGAAACATGAATACGTTGCTGGAAAGTATTCGCAGTCAATTGTTTACCTTACCGGATCACACCCTGGTTTACCCGGGTCACGGCCCGGATACCACCATCCGGCATGAAAAGGAGTACAACCCTTTTTTATAAAAACTTGTCTGAAGTAGGTGTTCAAAATTAGCTCATCCTAAATCTTCTGTAACTCATTTTTTTACATTGCTTTTGCCCTTTGCAATTTTGCCCTTTTACTTGATTTGAATCTGCCGTATCTTCGGCTGCTTGAAAAATGATGACGGCTTATGAATTTTTTGCCCGCATACCGTTTAAAGATATACCGCAACTTCAAAGCCATTGAAGCGACGGATTACCACGGTATTGCGCGTTATTACGAACGTTTTGAGCAGGATATTCACGTACTCGATTTTGAAGAGTATTTTGACTGCCTGGCCTCATACACGACTGCCTTGTTTGAAATCGGGGACTACCGGAAGCACCTCGTCATGTGCGATTTCCTGTTAGAAACCATTATCATTCAAAATGTGGAATCGTGGGGTGGAGAAGACCTGTATACCAAGACATTGCTGGCGAAAGCCGCTTCTTTATACCAGTTGCAGGAGTACCCCAAGGCTGCGCATATTTTGCAGGAACTCGTCAAAATCAGCCCCGAAGCCTCCGTTTTTGCAAAAAAATTGTGGAAAAAATGCCTCCTGCGTCAAAAACCCGGATGGCTCATGCGCACAAGGGCTGTTGCAGTAGCACTGCTGTTATTCACGGCTGCCTTTATCGCTTTTGAAATTTTTGTAGTGGCGCCGTTTTTCAGTCAATACCACGCCAAAGTACAATTTGCCCACAATCTCTTGCTGCTGTTGGGCATATTGATACTGATGGTCGGGGCCATGCGGCACCTGTGGCTTTGTCAACAGCATATCAGGCGTTTTATCCAGACGGCACAACGACGGAAAATGAATAAATAAGTATGAAAGAACGCATCCAGGAACTTGCCCGCCAGTACCACCCCGAAAGTATCGAACAACGCCGCCACCTGCACCAGCATCCCGAATTGTCTTTTGAAGAAGTTCAAACGGGCCGGTATATCGCTGCCCGGCTTCAGGAACTCGACATCGAGCACCGGCATGGCGTGGCTGAAAACGGCGTGGTAGCGCTCATCAAAGGCCGTAACCCGAAGAAAAAAGTGGTGGCGTTGCGCGCCGATATGGATGCGCTGCCGATTCAGGAAACCAACCAGGTTGCCTACAAAAGCCAGCGGGCCGGCATTATGCACGCCTGTGGCCACGATGTGCATACCGCCTCTCTGCTGGGCACAGCTCGTATCCTGCACGAACTACGCGATCGGTTCGAAGGCACCGTGAAATGCATTTTCCAGCCCGGCGAAGAAAAACTGCCTGGCGGTGCTTCCATTATGATTAAAGAAGGCGTTTTGGAGCGCCCGAAACCGGTCAGTATTTTCGGCCAGCATGTACACCCGCCACTTCGCGCAGGTTTAATCGGCCTGAAACCCGGCATTTATATGGCTTCTTCCGATGAAATTTATGTCACGGTAAAAGGGAAAGGCGGGCACGGCGCTATGCCGCAGGAGTGCATCGACCCGGTTGTCATCACGGCGCAGATCATTGTCGCCCTGCAACAGATCATCAGCCGCTACGCCGATCCGGCCATTCCTTCCGTACTGACTTTCGGCAAAATCAACACGACCGGCGGCGCTACGAATATCATTCCGAATGAGGTGAAATTAGAAGGCACTTTCCGCACCATGCACGAAAAATGGCGCAGCGAAGCCCATAAACGTATGAAAAAAATGGCCGAAAGCATCGCCAAAAGTATGGGCGGCGCCTGCGATTTCAATATTCTGCGCGGCTATCCGGTGCTGCACAACAACCCCGAACTCACCGTCCGCACGAAAAAATGGGCCATCGAGTTCATGGGCAAAGAACGCGTCGTGGATCTGCCGCTCCGAATGACGTCTGAAGATTTCGCCTATTTCGCACAAGCCATGCCCGCCTGTTTTTACCGCCTCGGCACGGGCAATCCGGAACGGGGCATCCAGTCGCCCCTGCACACCAGCACCTTCGATGTGGATGAGTCGGCCCTGGAAACGGGTATGGGATTGATGAGCTGGCTGGCGATTAAGGAATTGGGTAATTGATTTTGGTGATTTTGGAACACGGATTGGAAGGATGAGACACGGATTTTCGCGCTTCGCGCTCGTAGGAATAATTGCAACGCGGATCGGACGGATGACGCAGATTTACGCGGAT
>JAYSZC010000930.1:0-1167 GCA_043738235.1 Lewinellaceae bacterium
CCCGCTACTTAGTTATTTACGACGACGGATTCAATTACCTGACGAAAATGTGCCTCACCCGTATGCGCGAAGCGGCTTTTGAAATGGCCAAAATGGGTAAAAAACACGGCTGCCGGGTGATCGTCAACAGCAGCGACAGCACCGACCACGCAGCGCAATACTTAGCGGAAGGAGCAGATTTTGTTATGCTCGGCGAAGGGGAACAAACCCTGCGCGAACTGGTATCGGCCCTGGAAGCGGGAACGCAACATTTTTCAGCAATCGCCGGACTGGCTTACAAGCAACAGGACGCTGACGACCTGATCCGCACAGTACCGCGCCCTGTGTTGCACGACTTAGACAGCCTGCCGGACCCCGCCTGGGACTTGGTGGATATGGAGGCTTACCGGCAGGTCTGGATGCAGGCGCACGGCTTTTTTTCGCTCAACTTAGCCACTACCCGCGGCTGCCCTTATAAATGCAACTGGTGCGCAAAACCCATCTACGGTAACCGGTATAACTCGCGCAGCCCGGAGCGTGTCGCGGCGGAAATAGAACATCTGATCGGGCAATACGGCGTCCGGCATTTTTGGATGGCTGATGATATCTTTGGATTGAAACCGGGCTGGGCGCAGCGATTCCGGGATATTGTACAGTCAAAAAAACTGAAATTTGAATACAAAATCCAGAGCCGGGTAGACCTCCTGCTCGAGGAAGATACCATAGATGCCCTGGCTGCCTCGGGCCTGCGGCAGGTGTGGGTAGGCGCCGAAAGTGGCAGTCAGAAAATACTGGACGCCATGGAAAAAGGTACCAGGGTGGAAGAGATAGCAGCGGCTACTACTTTGCTGAAAAAGAAAGGTATAGAGGTTTGTTTTTTCCTGCAATTCGGCTACTTAGGCGAAACGAAAGAAGACATAGCCGCCACCCTACGGATGCTGGAAGAACTGAAACCACACGATATCGGCATCTCCGTTTCCTATCCTTTACCCGGCACAAAATTTTACGAAAAAGTAAAATCAATGCTCGGCGACAAACAAAACTGGGAAGTGTCGGACGACCTGGCCATGATGTACCCCGCTACCTATTCCCCGGCTTATTATCGCCGCCTGCACCGGCTGGTGCACAAACAATTCCGGTTGCAACAGGGCAGAACCGAACTTCAGCGCCTGATGCAGGGAAAAAAAA
>JAYSZC010000931.1:0-1166 GCA_043738235.1 Lewinellaceae bacterium
GCCCCCCCATGAGGGGGGGGGCCGTAGAGCGGAAGGGTGCTTCGACGGCGGCACAGGGTGCTGGAACGCAAGGCAATTTATTTGGTGATGATCCTGCAGCGCAACCTACCGGTGGCATCCATGAAGGAGGCGGGACGGCGCACCGGATCGCGGATAAAAATATCCACAACACGGAACATACCTACCAGCTGGTGGAAACCCCCGAAAAACGCGCGAAACTCATCGAAATGCTGTTGAAACAGCCGTCGGTGTGTTATGATTCGGAAACGACCGCCCTCGACGCGACCCAGGCTGATTTGGTGGGTTTTTCTTTCGCCATCCAGGCCCACGAAGCCTGGTATGTAGCTATTCCGGAAGACCGCGGCGAAGCGCAAAAAGTGGTGGAGGAATTCCGGCCGCTGTTTGAAAACGAAACCATTGAAAAAGTAGGCCAAAACCTGAAATACGATGCACTCGTACTCAAAAACTACGATGTGGATTTACGAGGCCCCTATTTCGATACCATGATCGCCCACTACCTGCTGGAGCCCGATATGCGCCATGGCATGAACTACCTGTCGGAATCTTACCTGAACTATGCCCCGGTAAAAATTGAAGAACTGATCGGCAAAAAAGGTGCACAACAAGGCAGTATGCGCGATGTGCCCCTGGATAAAATCAAAGAATACGCCGCCGAAGACGCCGATATCACCCTGCAACTGCGCGAAATGCTGGAGCCGAAACTGGTCGGCGGCGGAACAGGCCTGGTGAAATTGTTCCAAACGGTGGAAGGTCCACTGGTAAAAGTGCTGACCGATATCGAACACGCCGGCGTGCGCATCGACCCGGATTTTTTAAAGTCCTATTCCAAAGAACTGGCGGTCAAAATAAGTGCACTGGAAACACAAGTGCTGGACATGACGGAACTGAACTTCAATGTAGCCAGTCCGAAACAGGTCGGCGAGGTTTTGTTCGACCGTTTGAAGATTCCTTATCCCGGTAAAAAAATGAAAAGCGGACAGTATAGCACGGATGAAGAAATTTTGTCCCAGCTGGCCCAGAATTATCCCGTTTGCGCCGTAATCCTCGAACACCGGACACTGATGAAACTTAAAAGCACCTATGTGGATGCCCTGCCGCTCATGATCAACCCCAGGACCGGCCGCGTACACTCGCAATTCAACCAG
>JAYSZC010000932.1:0-2875 GCA_043738235.1 Lewinellaceae bacterium
TGAGGTGGTAACTCTTGGCTTAAATTATCACCTCAAACCATCAAACCTCCCAAACCATCAAACCCCTTCCCTTCACTTGCCCGTTTCAACCACCGCTTCTTCGGACAAAAACCCTTCGGCGCCACCGGCGTACAGCGGTTTCAGGGCGTAGGTAAATTTGCCCGCCCGAAGCGGTTTATCACTAAAAGAATGGGTGCTGCCCGGCACTTTTGCCCACAGTTCCAGGCCGTTGTCTGCGTCGGCTCGATAGATCAGCAAGTGATCGCATACCGCATCGGACTGCCAGGTCAGTTGGACCTGGTTTTTTGTTTCGTCCCAAACGGCTTTCAAACCGGTGACGCTTCTTTTTTTAGCCGAAGCCGGTATTTTTACCCCCACCGGAAAGGAGGGTTCGGAAAGCAGGCCCGCATCGTCGACCGCCTGCATGGCATATTCCCAGGACTGGCCTGCCTGTAAAAGCGTATCACTCCAGGAGCGGACATCCGGCGGCAGCTTTGCCAGCGTTTTCCAGGTATTGCCGGCAGTACGGCGCAACAGCAGCTGAGCAGCCACATCGTTGCTGCTGGCCGGTCGCCAGTGCAGGTACACCGAATGTTCCGTTACTTTGTAATCATCAAATACAGGTGCATCGGGCGCAACGATGTCGGGCTTTTTGAGTTCCAGCATTTCGGAAGCGATACTTTCTTTTAAATTTTGATCGAACGCCTTGATTTTGAAGTAAATACGTTCGGTCAGGTTGTTCAGGTCAATCCGGTATTGAAACATCGTATCCGTAATCAAGGTATCTGCCAGGGGAATGAACACGTGATCAGCCTGATTGGCCGCGTAGAGGTTGTAACCCTTCAAATCGAAGTCGGCGCCGAGGTTCCACCAAAGTTTTACCAGACCCGAAGTATCGATACTACCTTGCAGTCCGCGGGGTTGTGCCGGCGGATTGTAATCCTCCATGACGACATACAGCAGCGAAGACCAGCCGATATTTCCCGCCGTATCCACCAGGCCTACGGTGTAAAAATTCGTCCCGAACTGCCAGGCAAATTCATCCGTAAATTCCGTGGTTCCCGGCGGCAGCAAGGTGCTATTGATGCGGATAACCGGCGTCGATGGTTCCGGAGTTTTGCCGATGACCAAACCTTGTACAGGTTCGGCATTCGGCGGATTGATCCAGCGCAACTTTACCTGCCCCTCGCTCATGTTTTCCAACTGAATATCTTCCGGCGCAGGTGGAGGCGTCCGATCGACGGCCATGCCGGCTACCACATGCGAAGGCGGCGATAATTGGGCAAAAGGATTGATGCCGACCAAACGGTAATAAAACCGTTTGTAATTGACGCCAACGGAGTCGACAAAACTCATGGAATCGCGGTTGGGCCGGTCTGCGGGAATCCATTCCATATAAGGCTTGTTGGTGAGCCGTTGAAAATGAACGCCATCTGTGGAGCGCTCCGGATAATACGCCGAAAAATGCGGCTGCTTTTCCCAGGTCAGGGAAATATGACCCTCGCTGCTGTTCAGAACAGGTGGTTCGGGCGCCTTGAGCGACAGGTATTCTTCTGGTTTAATCAGGTACATGGCCGTATCAGACATGGCCAGACCGTTTAACGGGGGGCAATGGAGCAGGTAGAGGTATT
The DNA here is from genome assembly GCA_043738235.1 of Lewinellaceae bacterium. Classification (GTDB taxonomy): domain Bacteria; phylum Bacteroidota; class Bacteroidia; order Chitinophagales; family Saprospiraceae; genus M3007. The sequence goes on from JAYSZC010000932.1 coordinate 1,632, forward strand.
TATGTCCCTTTTTGATGTCCCGGTCTACCCAGCGCCAGCCTAAAATATCGGCGGCCTGGGCCGAAAGATCGGCGGCGATCAGGGCAAAACCGTGGCGGTTGCGGAGCTCGGTATCCGCTTCTTTCAAAGCCGCGACCAGGTCACCGCTCACCGTTTGGGTGCGCATGGATTTACCATACAGGCATTGTGCAGCCAGCAGCGCAAAAGTATCCTGCCGGTTGATTTTCTTTTCCAGGGAAGCATAGGTCCAGGGACGAATGGTATCCGGTGTTATGCGTCGCAAGGAGCGCCCGACCACTTTGTTTTGCGCGTCCAGTTCCGTCCGTTGCAGCAGATACCCTGCGATATTGGCCCGACGCCAGGCATCGTCATTGGCAACCGCCCAGCGCAGCACCACGGAATCGCCGACGGCCGCACCGATCAGGCGCAGTTGCGCACGGTTTTGCCCGTGGATGCCGCACTGGTAAAGGAGGAAAAACAGGAGGAAACAACTTATTTTTTTCATGTCTGATGTTGTTGTAGTCAGTTTAAATGGTCGTTTCGGGGTTGTGTCAAAAGGGTCAGCGTTGGCAACAGCACAAATTTTTATTTCGTTTTTGCTACCAGAAACTTTCCAGGTTTTAAAACCTGGAAAGTTTAGCACTCGATAAAAAATAAAATTTGGTTATTTGAGGTGCGGGGTCATTATCAGATTTTTAAAATCCGTGTCTCATCCCTTAAATCCGTGTTCCAATAGAGCTGCGGGGTCGCAAGACCCCAGCACATTAATGCCCGATATTAATCATGCCTGCTCTCGGCGCGCCGACGCCCTGCATGGCATTGATCTGGATACCGCCGCCGCTGGTTCCGATGGTTGGAATACTGATACCGGGTTGTTGCAGACCGCTGATAAAGTCGTACGACATACCGATATTGGTCATTAACTGTTCGTTCATTGGGCCGTCTGAAGCGCCGATCCAGCCGCCGCCCGTCATGTTGTTCAGCCATTCCATTCCGGGCGGTTGAGCGCCGGGAATCGTACCCATCATGCGCTCCACATCGCGCCTGACTTCCAGCAGCTGGTTGCCGTAAAGCGACATGATGTTAGATCCCAGGCTGGAGTTTGAGTTGTTCGGCGACAGAAAAGATTGAAGACTGGACGAATTGAGTGTCGACATCATGGACGGATTGCCATTTCCCAATGCCCCGCTGGTGGTGATAGAGTCCATCACGCCGTTGATTTTCAGTTTCGGCTCTGTAAAAAT
>JAYSZC010000933.1:0-2873 GCA_043738235.1 Lewinellaceae bacterium
AGAATTTGTTCGCCGCGCGCCGGCGCCAGTTTGAAATTGCCCTGTGTGAAGGGTAAACGCAGGTTGGCGCTTTTATTCAGAAATACGTCGCGGAATACAAATTCTTCCGTATTGATCTGGCTGGCCTGCCGCACAGTAGGCTCGAATCCGCCCAAAACGCCCGCATTGAAACCTTGCAAAAATGCGCTGTAAGACGCAAGGTCGGCAGATGGAGACGGAAAAACCAGCACGTTGCCGCCATTTTGGGCAAATGTTTTTAACTCATTCGCCAAGCCGGAGGAAATCACCGGCAATTCATGGAGGACAATCAACTGGTAATTTGAAAATTTGGAATAATCCAGGGCGCGTACGTCGGCATTGTCCAACTGAAAATATTTTGCGCCGAGGAATGCGTTATTCAGGTATTTATTGGCTTGCAAACCGTTGATAGCAAGTACGTTAATCCTTTCCGCCACGTAAAAAGACAGGTAATAATCGTCGTCAAACTGAACAGGAAAGTCGGTCAGCGAGAGTTTGGCTTCGTGCCAGCCGGTATGCAGGATATTAAAACTCACCGTGTCCATGCGGGTGCTGCGGGCAGGAATGCTAATAGCGCCAACGGGTTTGGATTGTCCGTCATGGCGGAGGCTGAGCCGTATTTCCTGGGCTTCTTCATCGCTGCGGTTGCTGAGTTTGACCAATAAATTGGCCGGCTGATTCAGGATTTGTACCGGACTTTCAAACCAGACGCTGTCGACCGACACATTGCGTTCCTGCACCGCCCGCATAGGTATCAGGTTGATCTGCAGGAGGGTATCTTTGAAATTGGCGACATCGGCAATGTTGGACTGAAAATCACTGACTAAAAAAGCGATTTTGTTTTCCTGTTTACCCGTGTTGAGGCATTGTTGCTGGCGGATCAATACTTTGGACAGTTCGCGCGAGGACGGGCTGGTTCGGATTTCCTCAATCCGGTTCAGGGCGTCTTCCTGACTCACCAAACGCTGGTCGCGACCTTCAAAATCATTGGTCAGCACTTGAAAACGGTCGGCAACATCATACGCGCCGATAATATCCCGGGCGCGCTGTTTGGCTAATTCGAGCAAGGGAGCATCTTTTGATAACGCATTCATACTAAATGAATTATCAACAAAAATGCTCACAGCGCGTTCCCCTTTTTTCACCCCGGACGACAGCGGAATAAACGGTTGTGCAAAGGCTAATACCATCGCGGCAATCGCCAGGCAACGCATGAGCAACACCAGCAGGTTGCGCAGTTTTTGCCGGTTGCTCGTTTCTTCCTTTACTTCCTTCAAAAAACGTACATTCGTGAAATATACGCGTTTGAAACGCCGGAAATAAAACAGGTGTACGATTATCGGGATGGCTATAACTGCTAATGCGGCCAGAAACGCGGGAAAGAGAAATTGCATATTGGAGACCTGATACGGATTTTATCGGTAGTGTCTGTTAGACGGTTTTTTTGGTGAATTGTTTTAAAGCGGTGCAAAAATGCAAGTTTTAACGCAAACGGACGAAGGATTCGACAATATCGCCCAAACTAACATTGAATCGCAAAAACAACGGATATTTGCGGGCAAGAGGCAAGAGGCAAGAGGTGAGAAATGAGAGGGTGAGAGGGTGAGAGACATCCCGTTTGGCGGCTCTTATGATTTTCGGTATCGTTTTTCAGGCCTGTAATTGCTAAGAAAGAGTATTCGCATAATTGAGATATTTAATTGAAAAGTCTGAATATTCAAGCCTGTAATTGATATATTCTTTTTCTAACGGAATGCCACTCACGATTCACGATTACAGGCCTGAAAAACCCAAGCCAAAAAACATAAGAGCGGCCAAAGGGGACGTCTCTCACTCTCTCACTCTCTCACTCTCTCACTCTCTCACTTCTCACTTCTAAGTATGCGCGCCTACCACGATCTCCTTCGCCATATCCACCAGAACGGTACCCGCAAAAGCGACCGAACCGGCACCGGTACCATCAGCGTATTCGGCTACCAGATGCGTTTTGACCTCAATGATGGATTTCCGCTTGTGACGACCAAAAAGGTGCATCTGAAAAGCATTATCCATGAATTGATCTGGTTCCTGAATGGCGACACGAATATTGCGTACCTGAAAGAAAATGGCGTATCCATCTGGGATGAGTGGGCTGACCCTGCGGGCAACCTGGGGCCGGTTTACGGCAAACAATGGCGTTCCTGGGCAGCACCCGATGGCCGTACGATAGACCAGATCAGCGAGGTGATACAAACCCTGAAAAAAAATCCCGATAGCCGGCGTATCATCGTTTCAGCCTGGAATCCCGCCGACCTGCCCAATATGGCGCTGGCGCCCTGCCATTGCCTGTTTCAGTTTTATGTGGCGGATGGCCGGCTCTCCTGCCAGCTCTACCAGCGCAGCGCCGATGTATTCCTCGGCGTACCGTTCAATATCGCTTCTTACGCATTACTGACCCTGATGATTGCCCAGGTATGCGATCTGCAACCCGGTGATTTTATATGGACGGGCGGCGACACCCATTTGTATATCAACCACTTGGAACAAGTCAACCTGCAATTGTCGCGCACACTGCGGCCTTTGCCGACCATGAAAATCAACCCTGCCGTACGCGATATTTTTGCTTTTCAATATGAAGATTTTGAATTGCTGAATTATGACCCGTACCCGGGAATTAAGGCGCCGGTCGCAGTTTAGAAGTGAGAGAGTGAGAAGTAAGAGGGTGAGAAATATCCCGCTTGGCATTTGGTTGTATTTTGACTCTGGGTTTTTCAGGCCTGGAATCGTGAGTGGTGAGTCGTGAATCGTGAGTCGTGAATCGTGAGTGGCATTCCGTTAGAAGAAAGAACTCAACATATTTCTAACGGAATGCCACT
>JAYSZC010000934.1:0-7267 GCA_043738235.1 Lewinellaceae bacterium
CCGGGGGGTGAGGCCAAAAAGACAATTTAACATCAAATCAAGCCTCTTTTAATCCATGTTTCCTATAAGATGAATAAATGGTTGAAAAACTATCTCCCGTACACCTCATCTATCTGTCCCTGAAGGTATTGCAAACAAGGCCCTGCCACCTCGAACAGGTTTCTCCACCTGCCTTCGATCCCGATCTTGTTGTGGTAACCTATCTTATGGAGTGCGCGCAGGAATGGCCTGAAATCCGTGCCCGTGACGCCCGGCGGCGTTCGTTGTTCTTTTTCCGCTATTTCCACGTGAACCAGGTATTTCCCAGTTTTGGCAAGGATGTCGGGCGGTTCGTTTTCCTTGAGCATGTGGTAAATATCCGCATCCAGGCGCAGGTTGGGGTGGTTTACCTTTTTGACGATGTACAACGCTTCTTCTACGGTATTGATAAAATTGGTTTCCGAAGAATTTAGGTTTTCAAGGGCTACAACAATATTATAACGCGCGCCGACTTTTGCGATTTTTTTTCCAATTGTAATCATTTGTCGCCTGGCAATTTTCCTGTCAAAGCCTTCCGGTACCCGCCGCGCGCCGCCGCTCCCCCAGATAATCAGGCGGATATCGGTTTGACTCAACCGGTACATGATACTGTCCACATAGGCCAGAACAGCCTGTTCGTCCACCTTGGGGCCGACTAATTTCAGTTCCCCGGGAATAAATATATTGGCAGCATAAACGGGCGTTTTCAGTTGTTGGAACAATGCCACATTTTTGCGGAAAACCTCCTCCGACACGTTTCGGGGTGAAATGAACCTGCTGATGGAAACGACCATGCAGGAATAACCCGCGGCGGCCAGGATGCTGTCGTTTTCGGGGTTTTCGACGATGCCAATGGTGGGTTTCAGCAGTGTTTGCTGGGCTTCCGTTTGCCATGAAATGCAGGCAATCACAATTGTTAAAAATAGATTTTTCATATTGTTTGCAGGTTTTACTCCTTGCCCGTGCGGTGCTATGAGTACAGATATAATACGAATAATGGCTTACCATGAATCCAAATCGCCATAAACGGTCTTATTTTGCGCCCAAAGTCAATACTATTTGCGGCTAAATTAAGCCTTAAAATCGGGAAGTCCTATATTTCTACACCAATCTAAACAAACAACGACATGAAGTTTATTATTACCTCCCTGTTGATCTGCGTTTTTCTGCTCGGCTCCAGTTCTTTTACTTCAAAAAGTAAATGGATCAATTTGCTGGACAACAATCTGTCTCAATGGGAAATGTATCTGAGTTACCGCCATTCGCTCGATTTTAACGGCGAGATACCCAAAGATGAGCAAGGCAAAGACATAGCACCCATCGGGTACAACAAAAATGTCAACAATGTATTTTCGGTGGTGGAAGAGGCTGGAAAGCCGGTTTTAAAAGTAAGCGGAGAAATATACGGCTGCCTTTTTACCAAACAGGAATATGAAAACTACCACCTGAAACTGAAAGTAAAATGGGGCGCAAAAAAATGGGTACCCCGTATCGACAAATTGAAAGACTCGGGTATTTGTTATCATTCGGTTGGCGAATGCGGCAAGGATTACTGGCGATCCTGGATGCTTTCGCAGGAATTTCAGATAATGGAAGGGCACATGGGCGATTACTGGACCATCGCCAATGCTGCCATTGATGTGCGGGCTTTCATACCGGAAGGCGACATGAATATGGTTGCCGGGAACCAACAATCTTTTTTATCAATCGGCAGAGGAACGGAACTGCCGGGTTTTTGTTTACGTACGGTGGACAATGAAAGCCCCGGCAACAACTGGACAGAAATCGAGTTGCTGTGTTTTGAAGGCAAAAGCCTGCACATCGTCAATGGCAAAGTCGTGATGGTATTGAAAAATTCGAGGTACCATGAGGGAGGCAAAGACTTTCCGCTTACCAAAGGGAAAATCCAGATTCAAAGTGAGGCAGCCGAGGTGTTTTACAAAGACATCAAGATTAAAACGCTCGAAAAATTGCCGGCTACATACATGTCATATTTTCAATAATGCCTATTCCTCTGTTTCTTCCGCGCCTTTCGGATGCGCCTGCTCGTACACTTTTTGCAGCCGCTCGATGCTGTTGTGCATATAAATTTGTGTGGCGGCTAAATTGGAGTGGCCCAGCAATTCCTTGATGGCGTTGAGATCGGCGCCGTTGTTGGACAAGTGTGTAGCAAAAGAGTGCCGCAGCACGTGCGGGCTGCACTGTTCGATGGTCGTTACCGCAGAAAGGTGTTTGCGGACGATGTGATAAATGCTTTCGGGGCTTAATTGCTCGCCTTTCCGGTTCAGGAACAACCAGGGCTGATCGGTACCGGGAAAAGTGGTTTTCCGAATGTCGATAAACGATTCCAGCAGCTTGGCGAGGTAATGCGCGAAGGGCAGCATCCGTTGTTTGTTGCCCTTGCCGCTCACCTTGCAAACCATACGGCCCAGGTCTACATCATTGATTTTCAGGGAAGAAACTTCGCTGCGGCGCATCCCCGTGGAGTACAATATCTCCAGAAGCAGGCGATGCATCTGTCCGCCGTAATCGGAGCTGAATTCGGTATGGGTAAACAGGGCGAGCATTTGGTGTTCCTGCACGACGACGGGCAGGCGTTTGCCTGTTTTTGGGGCGATCACCTTTTTCATCGGGTCGGTTTCCAGGAAACCGCGGCTGCGCAGGTATTTGAAATAGGTTTTGAGGCAGGAAAGCCGCCGGTTGACGCTGCGCGGACTTTGCCCGGCTTCGATCAGCGATACAATCCAGGACCGGATATGCAAATGCCTTAGTTCGGTTACCGAACTAAGGCATTGCTGCTCTGTACAATGAGCCGTAAATTGTTGTATATCGTTCTGATAGGCCGTAATGGTATGCGGGGACATACGGCGTTCGAGCGATAAATATCGAAAAAACGATTCTTCGTGAAACATGGCCAGTTGCTGCGGTTGATAAGGCAATGATAATCAATATTGCATTACCGCGACTTGCACCAGCCGATGTACAGACGAATTAATCGTTTTTGTTACCGTACATATCTTCTTTGTATACCGCCTTCAGTACTTCCGTACGGCGTGATACAGATGGCTTGGTGAAGTTTTTGCGGCGGCGCAATTCTTTCAGGATGCCGGCCTTTTCAAATTTGCGTTTGTACTTTTTAAGTACCTTGTCGAGTACTTCGCCGTCTTTTACTTCAACGATGAGCATGAATTTTCTCCTTGTGTTTAATGAAAAAAATAATCTGTTGTATTTCGGGCTGCAAAGGTAATCGGTATTTCCGAAAATTTAAAACAATCTTTTGGAACTTTTCAGAAAAAAATCTCCTGAGCAACACGGAAAGTGTTGGCATGCGCTTCCACAATATCGGCGATCCGGGGAGAATAGCCGCCACCCATGCTCGCTACTACCGGCAGGCGGTGGGTTTTACAGAAGGAAAAAACCGTACGATCCCGTTCCCGGCAACCTGCGCGGCTGATGTCCAGTCGCCCCAGTTTGTCGGATGCCAGTATATTGACGCCGCTTTGATAAAACACAAAATCCGGCTGAACAGATTCGTACAAGCGGGGTAGGGTGTCTCGTAAAATGTGCAGGTAGGCATCGTCCGTCGTTCCGTCGGGCAGCCCTATATCTAGATCCGACTGTTCTTTGCGCAGGGGGTAATTGCGTTCGCCGTGCATGGAAAAAGTGAATACGCGCGGTTCGTCGCGAAAAATGGAGGCCGTGCCGTTGCCCTGGTGTACGTCCAGGTCAATTACGAGAATTTTTGCGGCTAATTGTTTGTTTAACAGGTAGTTAGCCGCCACCGCCTGGTCGTTGAAACAACAAAATCCTTCCCCGCGGTCCGCAAAAGCATGGTGTGTACCGCCTGCAATATTCATGGCGCATCCGTATTGCAGGGCAAAATGTGCGCATTCGAGCGTGCCACGCGAAATATGCCGTCCACGCTCCACAAATTTTTCATTGACCGGAAAGCCGATCGCCCTGATCTCCTGCGCCGTGAGTTGCACGGCATTCATACGGTTCCACCAGTCGCTGGTGTGCGTGAGCAATGCAACAGGCGCCTCCAATTGTCCGGGTTGGAAAAAATTGGCGTCTGTCACGGTGCCTTCATACAACAGCTGTTCGGGCAGCAACTCGTATTTCGCCATCGGAAAGCGATGGCCTTCGGGCAATTCATATCGATAAACAGGCGACCATGCAATCTTGAGCATACGAATTTGAATACGAACGCGCTTGAAACAGATGACAGAATACAATGTTCGGTATTTCCTTTTCTATTTTTGCCGCCTAAACCCATGCCACCACTATATTATATTGCTACAGATAAACCGATGACTTACTGGATCAGAAACTTATAACTACATCTTTGTGCTATGCAATACCAGTTTTTAAGAATACTTTGCCTGTCTCCAACAATCGTTTTTGCGGGAAGCAGGTTTTCTGCCTGCCTGATTCTTTTGTTGTTTGTCAACGGGGTTTCTGCGCAGACAAACATGCCTGGGAAGCAAGTCCTGCCGGTTCCAACCGCGCAGCAACTCGCCTGGCACGACACGGAATTTTATCTTTTTTTCCATTTCGGTCCTAACACCTTCACCAATGTGGAATGGGGGCACGGTACCGAACCGGAGGATATTTTCAATCCGACTGACCTGGATTGCGACCAGTGGTGCCGCGTGGCCAAACAGGCCGGCGCCCGGGGTGTTGTGATTACGGCCAAACACCACGACGGATTTTGCCTGTGGCCCTCACAATATTCCAAACATACCGTGCGCGAAAGCAAATGGCGCGGGGGCAAAGGAGATGTGCTGCGCGAACTTTCGGAGGCCTGTCGCCGGCACGGTTTGAAATTCGGCGTTTATCTGAGTCCCTGGGATCGCAACCACCCTCAATACGGTACGCCTGAGTACAACGATGTGTATGTCAATACTTTGACGGAGTTGCTGACGGGTTATGGCGAACTGTTTGAAATATGGTGGGACGGCGCGAACGGGGAAGGCCCTAACGGAAAAAAACAGGTCTATGATTTTCACCGATTCGAGCAGGTCGCAGCCCGCTTGCAGCCCAATGCGGTCATTTTCAGCGACATCGGCCCAGGCTGCCGCTGGGTGGGCAATGAGCGCGGACTGATTCTGAGCGAAACCAACTGGTGTACGCTCGATACGGCCGGTTTTCAACGCGGCTTGGGCGCTCCATCCAATGATACCCTCAACCGGGGCAATGAGAACGGCGCGCATTGGATACCCGCAGAATGCGATGTGAGTATACGGCCGGGCTGGTTTTACCATGCAGAAGAAGACGACAAGGTAAAAACGCCGGAGCAACTCTGGGCCATCTACCTGCATTCCGTCGGGCGAGGGGCCAACCTGATCCTGAATGTGCCGCCGGATCGAAGGGGACGTATACACGAGCAGGATTCGCTGTCACTTGCAGCCTTTGGTGAAAAAGTCCGCACTGCTTTTCAGCACAATCTGGTGAAAGGGAAAAAGATTTATCAGCGCAGTATTTGCACTTTTACGCCCCGAAAGCGCTATTCCTATATGTTGGACGGGAATCGAAATACGTATGAAAAAATTCAATTGCCCGGCCTTGATACGTCAAATCTTCAGATAGATTTGCGCAAAAAACGAACTTTTAATACCATCGTTCTTCGGGAAGCCATTGTAGAAGGTCAGCGTATTCAATCTTTTTCCGTTGAGGTATGGGAAAAAGACGGGTGGAAGGAAGTAGCGCGTTCCACGACGATCGGAGCCAGAAAAATACTGCATTTTCCGGAGCAAAAGTCCCGGAAAATCAGAATTATTGTACTTGCCTCGAAAGGAGAACAGGCCTTGAGCGAAGTGGAAGTGTATAAAATCTAGTCTCTGTGTTTGACTTCGGTTTTATCGCTGGAAAGACCGTAAGAAGCTGAAACGTACAGCGTCAGGAAAATAATAAAATACGTAACCATGGTGATTTCGACGGGTTTACTGATTAGAAAATTGAGGTAAAAATATAACTAAAGCCTATTTGAAGGACGCAAATTAAACTCTTTCTGCCACAAAGTAGTGTTTGGGACAGATTATTTTACCATTAATTTGGCGGGTGCTTTATAATAAGGTAGCATTTTCTAAAGCAACGGTGCGAAAAACGACGCGCTTCGGTGGAGTAATTTAAAACATCCAGGCAGATTGGAAATAGAGGCTGTGGCTGTTCCAGGCGCTTTGTGCCGGGGCCGGATCCCAATCGCGCGGGTCGTACATATACCCGATCGAACGGACATAACGGAAAGTGAAACACAGGTGGCGGCTGGCAAAAAAATTGGCGCCCAGCAGAAAACTGAAATCGTTTTTTTTCAGATAATCCGGCGCAATCACACGTATGGCGCTCAAGTCGTCGTCTACTTTGGCGCCCATCAAACGCGCATAAGAGAAACCACCGTTGAAGGAAACCCTGTAATAATCGGGATCATCGTCATCTCCTTCCACCAGCCAGTCCTTGTAATGCCATTGAACGGGAATTTCGAGGTAGCTGGTTGTCAGGGAAAAGAAGTTGCTGAATTCATCTTTGATCAATTCGCTCTGGCTACCGCGCTGCGAAAAAAGAAATTCGAGACTGGCCTCCGAACGACCTTTCAGCCGCGCTACTGCACGCAAACCGGTTTGTAAGCCTAGTTTATTGTATCCTGCCGAGCGGTCGCCATCAATTTGGGAGGCCGTAACACCCAGAATGACGCCCGCCCGGAAACGCTGCTGAGCCGGCAACAAGGCGGGTAAAAAACAAAACACATACAAGAGGATAAAGGATCGTACCAGCAGGTTCATAGTCTTATATTTTGGATACTTTTGCGTTTATCTTCACAAAAACCGGCGCGAAGATAGTGATCCATCCGCTGATTCGCCTGACTTTGTAGGTATCTTGATTGAATTGTACATTCCTCATTCCTCATTCCTCATTCCTCATTTTGAGCCGTGCGCTATACCCAGACAACGTTAAAAAAAATTGAAGAATTGTTCGGTGAATTGGATTACACGATTCGCTATGAAAAAGGCAATTTCCAGAGCGGCTACTGTCTGGTCGAAAACCGTCGCATGGCCGTTGTAAATCGCTTTTTTGATACGGAGGCACGGATTAACTGCCTGATGGAAATTCTCGCCACACTTGAATTCCAGCCGGAAACGCTTAGCGAGAAATCGCAGGAACTGATTGAAAAATGAAAACGTGAGGCGTGAGTCGTGAGTTGTGAGTCGTGAGTATACATGCACTCACGGTGACCGGATCCATTCACGACTCA
>JAYSZC010000935.1:0-7248 GCA_043738235.1 Lewinellaceae bacterium
GCGAATGCTCGGATCCAGCGTCGCAAGATCGACAAATCCGTTTTGCAGAACGAGTGCGCCGGGGGAAGCGCCCTGCGACCGCTCTGATCCGCTTTTACCCGCAGATGCAGCCGGTGGTGGTGGCGGTGGCGGAGCGGCAGACTCGGCTTTTTCTGCCGGTTCTTCCAAATCTATCGGTTTGGGCGCAACGGTATCTGCCGAAGTGCCTGCCTCGGGAATGTCTCCGGATATTTTAGCCGGTGGTGGCGGCGTTCCCGATTCACAGGCGCTTACAGCCCAGATGAATGGAAGAACAAGGGCGATCATTTTTATCATGGCGGTTATTATGGTCAAGTTGAATGGCTTGTAAACGAAATTAAACATTTCTGCGTTTAACTGACTACTTTTTTAATGCTATGAATACGAGTCAACTACCCGCTACCCGCACGATATTTCCTCGCTTCAACCTCCGCCAGGTTTGCAGAACCATCTTTCCGATGTCACCGCTGCTGCTCAGGGGAATATTTGCTGCGGCTCAACCGATTCCATATCCCGGACAACCGGCCACCGGCCCCGGCGGCGCGGAATATTTCCACCAGTCCGTGGCTTTTTACGACAATGCAACCACTGCCGACGGTTATTGGTTGTTTGAACCGACCGATCCAAAACCGGATTCGGCGGAGGTCGTGGTTTTTATGCACGGCTATGGCGCTTACAACCCGATGGCCTATGGCAAATGGATCAAACACCTGGTCGCCAAAGGCAACATCGTTATTTATCCGCGTTACCAGAAAAACTTAGTGTGGCCCCGCCCCGAAGGATTCCCCGAAAATGCCGCCAAAGGTATTCGCGATGCCCTCAAAGCGCTCGAACAGGACGGCCATGTCAGGCCCCGAACAGAAAAAGTGGCCTATATTGCCCATTCCTACGGCGGGGTAATCGTCAGCAACCTCGCCGTCCACTGGGAAAAATACGACATCCCGAAACCCGCGTCCATCCTGCTCTGCGAGCCGGGTAGCGGGCCTTTTAAAGGCGCCAGGCTGTCCGATTATGCCGGAATTCCCTCCGATATCAGCATGGTCGTGGTGGTGGGCGAAGACGACTATGTGGTCGGCGACGAATTTGGCCGGCTTGTGTTTGAAACCGCTGTCAATACCCCCCAGCGCAACCTCGTGGTGCAGCGCCGCGACCGCGATACGCTGGGCCGTCGCTGGGTGCTGGCCTCTCATTCGGAACCTTACTCGTACGACCTCGATTTTGATACCGGCGTGCGCAACTATACCTCCAAACGCGTGCTGATGACCTCCCGTCTCAATGAGGTGGACTTCAATTGTTACTGGAAATTTGCAGATGCCCTCATGGATCATACCCGGCAGGGCTGCAACGAACACATCGCCTTTGGCAACACGCCTGAACAGTGCTACTTGGGCTGCTGGTCCGATGGCCGGCACATGCGACCGATGGAGGTAATTCTGCCCTCTGACAAACGCAGGGAAGCGATTGCACCTTCGCCTCAGCTGAGTGTGCAGGGGTCGCAGAAGTGAGGGATTGATGGTTGAGATTGTTGAGGGTTGAGGTTGTTGAGGGCCGCTCTAATGAAGAACGCACTTAACTCACGACTCACCACTCACGACTGCTGAGTCGTGGCGTAACGGCCACCGTGAGTGACTGTATACTCACGACTCACCACTCACGATTCACCACTCACGATTCACAACAAATATTCCGGCAGATCCGGCAAGTACTGAAAACTTTGTTGTTCAAAATCCAGTCCGGCGCAATACGTCGCTAGGCCGTTGGTGATGGCTAAAAAGGGCGCTTGCAGTTGCAGGTTGTAGCGCGCCGCCTGCTCAAAAGTGGCCTGGTTGAGCGATATTTTGGGCGACTTGCATTCCAGCAGCAGCCAGGGGCGCAGTTCAGGGTCGAAAATGACGATATCGCAGCGTTTTTTCAGTCCGTTCAATTCGATGCCCACTTCTACACGGACACGGTTAGCGGGGTATTTTTTGTATTCCAGTAAATATAGCAGCACCATCTGGCGGAGCATTTCTTCCGGGGTCAGCACCATTTCTTTTCGCCGGATCGGGTCGTAGACAAAGTGTTTGCCACCCGATTGCGACAAGCGGAGACGCGGTTGAAAAGTCAGAAGATCAAGTTCGAGTAACACGCGGCGAAGATAAGTTTTGGACAGGAAGTGTTGGTTTTTTTTCACATTTGCGAGACCACCTGCTCATTGAGTAAAAGGGCAAAAGACAAAAGGCAATTTTATGCGTCGGTTTAAATGCCATATTTGCTCTTTGCCCTTTGCAATTTTGCCCTTTTAATTATATGCCATGCAAACAACCGAAACAAGCCCTCCTTTCTGGCATATCATCGCCAATCCTGCTGCTGGTGGCGGCAGTGTAGAGCGGCGTTGGCCTCAGATCGAACAACTCCTGCAGGAAATGGGATTCTCTTATTCCGTTCAGTTTACTGAACGGCGGGGACATGCCGCCCGTCTGGCGGAAGACATCATTCTCAAAGGCGGAAGGTATTTGCTTGGCATCGGCGGCGACGGTACCAACCACGAAATCGCCAACGGCATTCTGGGCCAAAGCTTTGCGCCATCAGCTGACGTCAACTACGCCTTGCTGCCGGTAGGCTCCGGCAATGACTGGGCAAGAGAATACGGAATACCCGGCGATCCGCGGCAGCGCCTCGAACGGCTTAAGGCGCCCCGAACCAGCTTGCAGGATGTAGGAATAGTACATTATTTCAGGGATGGGAAGGCGGAAAAACGCTATTTCGTGAATGTTGCCGGTATGGCTTATGATGGATTTATCGGAAAAAAACTGACGGAACGGCCTGTATCCAATCGTGCGCATTACCTGCTCATGGTTGCCCAATACCTGATGGAATATCGCCTGACCGGTGCGAAAATAACCTTTGACGGGCAAACGGTGGAAGACGCGTTTTATACCATCAACATCGGGCTGTGCCGCTTTTCGGGCGGAGGTATGCAGTTCGTGCCACATGCCATACCCGATGATGGCTTGTTTGCCCTCACGTATGCCCGCCGCATGCATAAAGTGGAGGTATTGCTACAAACGCCCCGGTTTTACAATGGTACGCTGCTCCGGCATCCTAAAATTGGACATGCGCAGGCGCGCAGTATCCGGGTAGAACAAACAGGCGACAGCCCTACGCTCCTGGAAGCGGATGGAGAATATTTGGGCGAAACCCCTGTCGAATTTACCCTGCTCGAAAAGGCGCTTCGAGTAGTCGGTTAAATTTTTTGAAATCCTTGTTAGCGCAGCAGGCTACTCAAGGCATATAGTATGGATGTAATTGATCTGTGCACCAAAACACCAAACTACTCACCCATATTCCATACCCAATACCGATATGAAAAAAGCGATCGTATACTTCGCCACTATTACCCTGCTGTTCATTTCCATACATTCACTCTGCGCTCAAAAAATAGCTACCTGGAAAGGCGGCACACCCGGCCGGTCGGCCGAATGGAATTGTTCCGCCAATTGGAAAGAAGGCCGGATACCCAATGAATTTAGTCAGGTCGTCATTCCCGATGTTTCTACCAGCAGTTTCCACAATCCAGCCCTGAATGAAGGCGAAGTGGAAATATGGAGCCTTCAAATTCTTTCCGGCGCAATGTTGCATATTGGGGAAAACGCCAGCCTGATCGTTATAGAACAAGATAGCCGCGCATTTATAACATTTGGAGAGGGCATCATTCAGTTGGGGTCGATGCCTGTAGTTTGGTCTTTGTCGCCAGGTAGCGCCGAACCCTGTTCGGCTGCACTGATGAAGTCAATTCATGGAAAACGCCTGCACAAAAGGATTGGAAGCGTTGTAGAAGGTCAATTCGCTGACGCGATATTTCATAAAACGGGTAAGCGGCATACGTTCGATCAGTTCGATCAGTTCGGACTCGGATTGAACGGAAAAAACGACCCACAACTTGGAGTGTTCGAGCGACAGGGCGTAATTGAGAATTTTCCCTTCACTCAACAAGCGGTTGACTTCAGCTCTTTGCTGGGGAATCCGGCTTACAAAATCTTCCGGGAGGTCTTGAGGCATGGTGAAATCCACCATAAACTGGATTGACTGATTATCCATACATAATTTGCCAGTGGCGAATAGTGATCGAAATTGAAGTAGTTAGAGGCTTGCTTTTGAGTAACAACGGTTCTAAACAAACTTTATGACGCGAAGGATTCCTTTTGTAATCATACTTACTCAAAAATCGTGCACATTTTTTTATAAACGGTTTTTATCCCGCTAAAATGCCAACTCGTCAGGTTTGTTTTACATACAACCCCAGCCCGGGGGCATTGTTCAGTTGCAGCATACCCCGGGCCAGTTCTGGCATTTCAAAGGGGTTATTGCGGATCAGCCAGCAACCGTCGAGGTCTGCAAAATCGCACAGCGGGGCTATCTGCGCTGCCGCCGAAATGGCGCAGGAGGTTTCGGTCATACAGCCGATCATAACCTGGAGTCCTTTGGCACGGGCAGCATGGATAGCCCGAAGCCCTTCCGAAAGTCCTGTACATTTCATCAATTTTACATTGACACCGTGAAAACATCTGGCAATGCGGTTCAAATCAGTCATTCGCTGAAAACTTTCATCGGCGATGATCGGCAGAGGAGACCGCTCTGTGAGCCAGGCCGACGATTCGAGGTCGTTTTTGTGGAACGGCTGTTCTATCAACTGTACCTGTTGCTCCTGAAGCCAGTAAATCAGGTTGAGTGCTACCTGGCGATCCTCCCAGCCCTGGTTCGCATCAGCGTAAATGGGTTTGTCGCTTACTTCCCGGATGGTTCGAATAATGCTCCGGTCGTCGTCCGTGCCCAATTTGATTTTTAATATTTGAAAATCGCCGGTTTCTTCCAGTTTTTGACGCAGCACTTCCGGGCTGTCTATACCCAACGTGAAACTGGTCGGGGGCATTTTTTCGGGCGACAGGCCCCACAAAGACCACAGCGCTTTGTCCTCCATTTTGCCCCAAAGATCGTGCAAGGCAATATCGACCGCTGCTTTGGCCGCATGATTTCCGGGCGCCAGGGCATCGATTTCCTGCATAAGGGCAGTTATCATGGGAGCGGAAAGCGGGTGGTGATACTGTTGGAGCCGGGTGGCTGCCAGGTTTAAAAAAACAGCGGCAGTTTGGTGGTTTTCACCATAATAGGGCGGCATTGCAGCTTCTCCATAACCTGTCAGGCCGCCCATATTGATTTGGGTCAGCATTGCATTCGTGTGGGTACGCATGCCGGTAGCCAAACGAAACGGGTGTTTCAGTTCAAGTAAAAGCGGCTGGAAGTTGAGTTGCATGGGTGTCTTTTTCAGAAACAGGGGAAAATTAGATTACTTTAAACGAAGTGCCAAAAAAAGGCCGGGCATATCCTGCAATATTGTTTCTTTGCGACGAAAACACACTTTGCCCTATCCTATTTCGCCATTTGGTGGAATAGGATTTTCTATTTCACCAAATCCGATCGCTCCGGTATGAAAAAGTTATTCCTCTTGCCGCTTTTGTTGTTGACACTGCGCGTTGCCGCCCAGGTCAGCTGTCAACCCGTTTTCCCGACCCAGTCTGGAAATGTTACTATTTTTTTTGACGCAACGCAGGGCAATGGCGCACTCACAGGCGTTTCGCCGGTGTATGCCCACATGGGTGTCCTTACTTCTGCGGGTTCGGGCTGGCAGCATGTGCCCACTACCTGGGGTATTGCTGATCCGGTAGGCGCTATGCAGTTGGAGGCTCCCAATATTTGGAAAAAAACCATCAATATCCAGCAGTTTTTTAATATCCAGCCAGGTGAAACGGTGTACAGCCTGGCGTTCGTTTTTCGCAACCAGTCCGGCTCGATTGTGGGCCGCGCAGCCGACGGATCGGATATTTTTTACAATGTGTACCCGGACAATGCGCCGCTGCAAACGTTTTTTTTTGAACCTGCCGCCCCATCATTGGTGGTGGAGGCTGGAGCGCAAATACCGGTGCGCGCGGCCGCTTCCCAGACTGGTACGCTGACTTTGTACGACAATGGCACGCCGGTGACGACTGTAGAGGGCGATCTGCTGGAAACCACCCTGACTGCGATGGGAACAGGGCAACATGAGGTTCGTTTTGTGGCAGTAACCGCTACCGGTCAGGACACCTCCGTTTTTTATTATGTCATTCCGCTCGATCTGCCCGCGCAGGATCCGCCTGCCGGAAGTGAATGGGGGATCAACTACATAGACAACAGCACCGCCCGTCTCGTCTTATACGCGCCGGAAAAACAGGTGGTTTTTGCCATCGGCGATTTTAGCAACTGGCTACCCGATCCCGCTTTCCAGATGCGCAAGAGCGTGGACGGCAATACCTGGTGGGTCGAACTGAGCGGGCTTCAACCCGGACAAATTGTTCGTTTTCAATACCTGGTAGATGGCTCGCTGAAGATTGCAGACCCGCTGAGCACCCTGGTGCTCGATGCCGGAAACGACCCTTTTATCCCCGATGAAACCTATCCGAACCTGCCGGATTACCCGCTGGGAATGACTACGGGCGCCGTTTCTGTGTTGCAAACAGCACAAACGCCTTTCGACTGGCAGGCCAACGACTATGTGCGTCCGGCAAAAAACGAATTGGTGATATATGAATTGCTGGTGCGCGATTTCCTCGCCCGGCACGATTACCCAACCTTGCTCGACACACTCGATTATTTAGACAAACTCGGTATCACAGCCATCGAACTCATGCCGGTCAATGAATTTGACGGCAACATCAACTGGGGCTACGGGCCATCTTTCCACAAGGCATTAGACAAATATTACGGCACTGCCGAGGCGCTGAAAATGTTTATCGACGCCTGCCACCAGCGTGGTATCGCTGTGATCGTGGATGTAGTATTCAACCAGGCTACCGGTGCAAGCCCCCTGGCACAACTCTACTGGGATGCCGCTAACAACCGCCCGGCTGCCGATAATCCCTGGCTGAATCCAATCGCTAAGCACGATTTCAATGTATTCAACGACTTCAACCACCAGAGCCTCGCCACCAAAACATACACCAAAAATTGTGTCAAATACTGGCTGGAGGAGTTCCGTTTCGATGGGTTCCGTTTCGACTTGTCCAAGGGTTTTACCCAGAATAATACACTTGGAAATACAGGCGCCTGGGGACAATACGACGCTTCCCGCGTAGCGATCTGGAAAGATTATGCCGACTTTATCTGGAATATCGACCCGGAAACGTATGTCATTCTGGAACATTTTGCAGATAACTC
>JAYSZC010000936.1:0-2852 GCA_043738235.1 Lewinellaceae bacterium
GAAAATCCGCGTTAATCCGCCAAATCCGTGTAATCCGCGTCCCCATTACTCTACGAGGGAAAAAATCCGTGTCTCATCCTTTAAATCCGTGTTCTATCACGCTAAGTGCGCGTCTCCACCGTCGGCTTCCTCCAAGGTTTAATGACCAATCTCAAGCTCTGGTCGTACGTGAAATAATTCCACACCCAGTTCATAAAAATAAACACCTTGTTTTTGGTACCGATGATGGCAAACAGGTGTACAAAAAGCCAGGTAAACCAGGCGAATATGCCCTGAAAGCGCCAGAAAGGTAAATCCACTACCGCTTTGTGGCGTCCGATGGTTGCCATAGAACCCAGGTCTTTATAGCGGAAAGCGGCAGGTTCCCGGTCTTTTCCTGTGTTCAGCAGGTTTTTTGCCAGTAATTTTGCCTGCTGGATAGCCACCTGCGCCACTTGCGGATGGCCGTTGGGCCATTTTTCCTCGTGCTGCTGACAGGCGATATCGCCAAGCGCGTAGATATTGGCCGTACCTTCAACCAGGTTCATCGGGTTGGTTTTCAGGCGATTACCACGCGTCAATGCCGCTTCCGGAATACCTTCTAATTTATTGCCCGTGATGCCGGCTGCCCAGATCACCTTGTCTGCGCGTATCGTGGAGCCGTCATCTACAAAAACGTTGGTACCGTCATAGTTTTTTACCACCTTGTCCATCCAGAGTTCTACGCCCAACTCGCGTAAAAAGGTCTCCGCTTTGGCAGATGCCTGCGGCGACATGGTATTCAGCAGCCGCGGGTCGCCGTGAATCAGGTGAATATTGATCTCTTTGCGATCCAGATCGCTGTAATCTTTTGGAATAATCAGGTTGCGCATTTCCGCCAGCGAGCCGGCCACTTCCACACCGGTTGGGCCGCCGCCTACTACTACAATGTCGAGATAACGCTGGCGCTCGGCGTGATCGGCGGTGGTCACAGCCCGTTCGTAGTCTTCAAAAATGGTGTTGCGCAGGTACAGAGCCTCATTTACCGACTTCATCGGAATGGCGTTAGCGCGCACTTGTTCGTTGCCGTACCAGTTGGTGTCTGCGCCGATAGCCAGCACCAGGTAATCGTATCGCAAGGCGCCGATTTCGGTGTTGATCTCGTTTTTTACAGGATCGACGGACAGCACCTTCGTCACCCGTACCAGCACATTTTTATTATTCTGAAATACTTTTCGAAAAGGAAAAACAATACTCGAAGGCTCCAGGCCGGCCATCGCCACCTGGTAAAACAGCGGCTGAAACTGGTGGTAATTGTTTTTGTCCACCAAAACGACCTGGAAGTTTGATTTGGCTAATTTGCGGGCCAAAGTAAGTCCGGCAAAACCGCCGCCCACGATCACTACACGTTTTTGACCCGTATCAGGAATATTGAATTGCATGGTATGGAAAGAGGGTGTGTATGGTTTGAAAGTTGGTTGGTATGATGGTTTGATGGTTTGAAAGTTGGTTGGTTTGATAGTTTGTGTGGCAGAGCAAAATAACTAAAACCAAACGATCTTCTGAAATAATCAAACGAACAAGTTTCCATATAGTTTTTATTCTGATTGTTAATTTTCAATAAAAATTGAAAGCTTATTTTGGGCGGTATTTTTTGATAACAAACCAAATAAAATATTACGAGGCCACGGGCGTATTGCCGATCATCACATCGCGGATCGTACCGCCGCCGATCGCCGTTGCAAAAGTGATAATCAACACCTCGAAGACATCCAGGCGTTTATTATTCAATGCCGCCAGCGCGCCCGAGATGGCAAAGGCCGCCGTGCCGAGTATTTCGAGTATTTGTGTGAATATCATGGAGTTTTGATAAAACTTTAACGTAAAAGTATGATAGAATTAGTGATTACCCGACGTAGTGTGACGGAACACGGATTTAAAGGATGGGACACGGATTTTTCCCTCGTAGAGTAATGGGGACAACGCGGATTACACGGATTTGGCGGATGAACGCGGATTTTCCGCTTTAGAGTTGACCTGCTTTTTTTCTAATAGTGAACATATTTGATCCGTGTCAACTCTAAAGCGGGAAAATCCGCGTAAATCCGCCAAATCCGTTAAATCCGTCCCTATTATTCCTACGAGGGGAAAAATCCGTGTCCCATCCCTCTAATCCGTGTTCCAATACGCTTCGAGAAAAAAATACAAGTTCTCATCGTACCACTTACCTATTTTTGTCAAATCAATCCTGTCAATATGAATACACTCTTCCGCTCAGTCCTCTTTGGTACGGTTTTCCTGCTCGCCAATACCGGCGCTATGGCCTTCCAATATGCCGACGCCACGGCGCCAAGGCCCATTCAGGCCGCCAAATACATTTTCTACTGGGGCCAGCAGCAATGCGACCTGACCGTAGAACAACAATATAAAGGCCGGATAAGACTGACACCGCCCGCCTTCCGGCAAATGCTGCTGAGTACGCCCAAACTCTGGGACGGCTCGGGGTTAGTCCCGAATTTCAGTTTTCATCTGCAACAATTCAAGGTACGCAGCAAAGATTATCTCACTCAAATCGCCTCATTAGATCAGCAATTCGGGCAAACGGTGAAGGCCGGCCAGGTACTTTCCATCTCCGGCGTGGATCTGGGCAACGGCATTTCGGCGCAAATCGATCTCGAACTTACAGAACCGGACAAAGAAAAAAAACAATTGTTCGGCGCGCAAGGGTATGCGCCTTTTTTGAACGAGCGATTGATGGAAACCATCGTTTGGGGCCCGCAGGAAAAAATCAATATTTCGGAGCGCGATTTTTTCACAGTCGACGAATGCTGGCAAATCCTGGGACAGGAACCTTACCTGGAATGGAGATCATGGCAGGAAGCGCAGCCGGTAAT
>JAYSZC010000937.1:0-2846 GCA_043738235.1 Lewinellaceae bacterium
CCGGTATTTATTGGATAAGATACCGGCCCGCTGGGCCGGGTGAAATTTTCTTTGGCTTTTCTACAAAGATATAGGCCCGCTGGGCCTTTTGACATAAACCCATGCCATCACTAAAACCCGAACGATGAATGTGGTCAATAATGTAAAAGCAACCTTTTCCAGATTTTTATCGCCTATGGGTGCATGAAAAGAATTATTGTTTGGAGCCTGCTGCTGCTGGTCATCAGCACTTTTTCCTGCCGAAAGGAAGATGAGGCGCCCGGTTTTGATATGATTTACCAGCAAGAATTTACTATTCCGGCGGGTATCGGGGTATTTCAGGTACACCATTTTTACCTGAAAAACCTGGCGACGCGCTACGAACAATACCTGGCCCAACACGGCAAAACGGATGGAGACGTCACGGGAATTATCACTTCACAGGCCATATTGAACGGCATTTTCGGTGATGCCAACTTGAATTTTGTAGATCAGGTGTCGCTACGGATCTACGACGAAGCGAATCCGAACGATTTTATCGAGATCGCTTACCGCCAGCCTGTTCCTTTAGAGCCGGGTAATTCTTTACCGCTGATTCCTTCTTTGGCCGATTTTAAACGCCTGATGACCGGTTCCCGCTTTTCTATAGATGTGGTATTCTGGCTGCGCAATTCAACCGGACTGGAGACGGATTTGAGACTGGATTTGCAGTTGAAAGCGACTTATTGAATTTGGATTTTTTCCTCGTAGAGTAGTTGGAACACGGATGGGAGGGATGGGACACGGATTTGAGACTGATTTTTTCCCTCATAGAGTGATGGGACACGGATGAAACGGATTTTAGCGGATTAAAACGGATTTTTCCCTCGTAGAGTAGTTGGAACACGTATCTGAGGAAAAGGCATTATAAAATGCGTTGCAATCGCTAATTTTGCGCCGCATTTCTCGCTTCTCACTTTCTCACCCTCTCACTTCTTTCACGCTCTAACCATGACCGCACCCACCACCACCGCTGCTCCCCAAACCGATACTTTTCCGCTCAAGGGCACTGACCACCTCGAATTTTACGTCGGCAACGCCAAACAAAGCGCCATGTATTACCAGGCCGCGCTAGGTTTTGAATGGGTGGCTTATGCCGGCCCCGAAACCGGCGTGCGCGACCGCGTGAGTTACGTGCTACAGCAGCAGAAAATTCGCATTGTGCTGACGGCTTCCCTGCTGCCCGATACGGACATTGCCCGCCATGTGGCCGAACACGGCGATGGCGTGCGGGTGCTCGCGCTCTGGGTAGATGATGCCGAAAGCGCTTACCACACTGCGCTCGAACGCGGTGCAGCATCGGCTTTTGCACCCGTAAAACGCCGCGACGAACAGGGCGAAGTCGTTTTGTCGGCCATCAAAACCTACGGCGATACCATCCACACTTTTGTGGAGCGCAATAACTACAACGGCGCATTTCTGCCCGGCTACGAAGCCCGCAAAAGTGTGTATCCGGTGAAATCGGTCGGCCTGAAATACGTAGACCATTGCGTCGGTAACGTCGAATTGGGCACCATGAACCAGTGGGTGAAATTTTACCAGGACGTGATGGGATTTAAACTGCTGATTACTTTCGACGACAACGATATTTCAACAGAATACACGGCCCTCATGTCGAAAGTGGTGAGCAATGGCAATGGTTACGTTAAATTTCCCATCAACGAACCTGCTAAAGGCCTGAAAAAGAGCCAGATAGAAGAATACCTGGATTTTTACCGCGGAGCAGGTGTTCAACATATCGCCGTGGCGACTGACAATATCCTGGAAACGGTGGCGCAAATGCGCAAAAACGGGGTCGATTTCCTGTATGTCCCGGAAGTGTATTACGAGGACGTGCCGGAACGTGTGGGCCATATCGACGAAAACCTCGAAGACCTGAAACGCCAGAATATCCTGATCGACCGCGACGACGACGGCTACCTGTTGCAGATTTTTACCAAACCGATCCAGGATCGCCCGACGGTGTTTTTTGAAATTATTCAGCGGCGCGGGGCCAAATCGTTTGGGAAAGGCAATTTTAAAGCGCTGTTTGAAGCGATTGAAAGGGAGCAGGCGCTGCGGGGTACATTGTAACGCGGATTACGCTGATAAAAATGCGGATTACGTGGATAGTGGTAACGCGGATTTTGCTGATAAAAATGCGGATTACAACTATCCGCGTAATCCGCATTTTTATCAGCAAAATCCGCGTTGCACTTACTCAAAGCGCTCAAAATCCACCCCTTCCGCTTTCATCTGCATCACTTCCAGAATCAAATCCGCCACCTGTTCCGGGCTGCGCTTTGCCGTATCTATTACCAGGTCGAAATTGTTCAGGTTGGTGCTGTCCGCGCCGTATTTTTTCAAAAAACGGGCGTTTTCGCTTTGTTTGCGGGCTGAAATTTTTTCCACCGCTTCTTCCAGGCTGGTGTATTGTTCGCTGTTGCGGGTCGGATCGGTCAGAATACGCGCGGCGGCAATATGAACATCGGCCTGCAGGTACACTTTGAAAGACTGCGGCAGGAAAAACCAGGCCATTCGGCTGTCCACCACATATCCTTTCGGGTCTTTGCCGAGCTCCACGAAAATGCCGTCGATGCGTTGGTCGATGCTCGGGTCGGTATCGGCGCGGCGGTTCATTTCGAGCGTATCCAGCCCCATTTCCTGGGCTAATTGCCGTTGAATACGCCCCGTAGAGATATATTCGAAGCCCGTGCGTGCGCACAGGATTCTGGAAACGGCGCTTTTACCGCTGCCGAGATCGCCGGTGAGCGTGATTTTCGTATTGGACAGACTGTTCATAATTTGTTCGGGTCAGGAAAGGAGCGGCAAAAGTAAGCGGGGAATGG
>JAYSZC010000938.1:0-7190 GCA_043738235.1 Lewinellaceae bacterium
TGAGAGAGGCGTTTTTGTTTATGCGGCGTGTCATACAACCAATACCAGAAAAACAGCCAGATCAAACCGATGGCGCCGGTGACCACAAAAGCCATCCTCCAACCATAGGCCGCCGCAATGAACGGAACGGTCAAAGGCGCAATGATGGCCCCGATATTGGTCCCTGCATTAAAAATGCCCGTTGCGAAGGCGCGTTCTTTTTTCGGAAACCACTCCGTGACCGTTTTGACAGCCGCCGGGAAATTACCCGATTCGGTGACGCCCAAACCAATCCGGGCCATGTAAAAGCCGAAATTGCTGGTCACGAAATAATGGCCCATCGCAGCAAAACTCCAGGACAACAGCGATAAAGCGTACCCCGTTTTTGTTCCGAGCCAGTCGATCAGGCGACCCACAAAAACCATCGCCAGGGCGTACGATGCCTGGAATGCAACGGTCACGTTCGCGTAATCCGACTTGGTCCAGTTAAATTCCGCATCCAAATACTCTTTGACCAGGGAAATAACCGCCCGGTCGAGGTAGTTGATAGTGGTGGCAAAAAAAAGCAGGGCGCAAATGGTCCAGCGGTATCTTCCAAGTCGAGTATTCATGCGTAAGTCGATTGTTTTTAATACGGCTTCCAAACTTTACCGCCCGCCAATATATCCTGTTTTTTTTCATCGAAGGTCACTTTCAAACCGGTCTGATAAGCCGCAGTGGTCATGATATTGGCGATCGAATGCTGGTAACCGGCCTCGATTGGAGCGGTCGGTTGCTTGCGCGAACGCACACATTCCATCCAGTTACGGACATGGTTGAACGTGAGCGTATCACCACCCGTATTGGCGTCGTACACCACTTTGGCGCCTTCCAGTTTGCCCGGCATCAACAAGTTGGCTTTCATGCCCATCGCAGCGGCTTCATTTTCGCGCAGGCCGCCGAGGTTGCTGATTTCGTTGGTGTCCAGGTTTATCATACCGCCGTTGGAGTAGTAGAGTTCCTTGGTTTCACCCGCTGAATTTGAAAAACGCGAGGTAAACTGCACCTGGAAACCGGAAGTCGGGTCATTGGAGGGGCCGTAATCGAATACGACCGTCATGGTGTCGGCATTGGTGCGACCGTCTTTCCATTGATAAATGCCGCCGTTGGCCACCACGCTACGCGGATGCTCCAGTCCGGAAAACCAGTGTACAGTGTCGATCTGGTGACTCATCCATTGCCCCGGAATACCCGAAGAATACGGCCAGAACAGGCGGTATTCGAGGTATTTGCGCGGATCAAAATTTACGTAAGGCCGGTTGACCAAAAAACGCTTCCAGTCCACATCGCTTTCTTTCAGGTTTTTGACCAGATCCGGTCTGCGCCAGCGCCCCGGCTGGTTGACGTTCCACATCAATTCCACCATCACGATCGGGCCGAATTTGCCGGATTGGATGTAGTCGGCTGCGGCGTGGTAGTTCTCCCCACTGCGCCTTTGCGAACCGATCTGTACGATTTGTTTGGAACCGCGCACAGCTGCCAGCACAGCACGGGCATCCGCCATCGTTTCGGCCAAGGGCTTTTCGGTGTAAGCATCGCAACCCGCTTTCATCGCTTCTATGGTGTGGACGGCGTGCTGAAAATCGGCGGTGCTGATAAATACCACGTCCACGGATTTGGAATTATACAGCGCATCGTTGTTTTGAAAAACGCTGATGTCGCCGCCCAGTTTTTCCTTCATATACGCCAGGCCTTCGTCGCGACGACGGTTCCAGATGTCGGAAAGCGCCACGATTTCGAAGTTCATTTCTTTTTTCAAAGCTACAAACGGCGGAAGTAAGGAAGATTTGAAACGGTCGGAAAAGCCGACTACGCCGACGCGAACCCGGTCATTTGCACCCAGAATGCGGGCGTAACTTTTGGCGCTGAACGCCAGAGCGCCGGCAGCGAAAGCGGTATTTTTAATGAATTTTCTGCGTGTAACCATGTTTTTTTAATGATGAATGATGAGCGATGAATGATGAGCGATGAATGGGCTTTCAGTCGCATTCTTTGGGGGATTCGGTCAATACAACTCACGACTTACGATTCACAACTCACGCTTTCAGTCACAATCTTTGGGCGATTCGGTTAAGAGCCGGATTTTCAGATTTCGGAAACTGACCTGATCGCCATGATCCTGCAGCAGGATCGGCCCCTGGTCGTTCGTGCCAAAACCTTCGAATGGTTCGTACTTGCTCCGGGCAACCAGCGCTTTGAAAATATTAGATTTTCGTTCGTATTCCAGCACCTTGAAACCGTTGAGCCAGTACACGACGCGGTTGTTCGGATACACCTGAATCCGCCCCTGGTTCCAGTCACCGATTTTCCGCTGGAAACGTTTTTCTAATTTTTCAGAAGGAATCAAATCGTACAAACTGGCCAGCGTCCGGTTGCCCACAACGCCTTGTTTGGCGTCGGGGTGCCGCTCGTCGTCCAGAATCTGGTATTCCAGGCCGATGCCCGACTTGCCGCCGGAATCGAAGTTTTCATTGACAAAATATTTGATACCGGAGTTGGCGCCCTCGGTAAGTTTGAAATCGAACACAAACTCAAAAGCTCCGAATGCCTCGGTCGTCACAATGTCATTGCCGGTTTCCGAGCCGTCGGAAGGACTCACATGGATAGCGCCGTCTTTGATCGTCCAGCGTTTTTGGGGCATTTTGTCGGAATTTACGCTGCGCCAGCCCTGGAAATCGGTCCCGTTGATCAGCAGTCGGTAACCTTGCGCTTTTTCCTGTTCGGACAAATTATTGAGCAGGAGATTGACAACGGGCGTCTGATCCGGGGGGCTTGTTTTCAAATTTTTGGTTTGAATGCGGATGTTCCGCCAGCGGATTTTCATGCCCGGCTTCATATCGGCATAAATGGAATGTACCTGCAAAGCGATGAACCCGCGGGCCGTCATATCGTCGACCAGGTGCGCGACGGGAATGCCGTTGACCCAGGTTCGGATCGTGCTGCCCACCGCCTCGATGCGGTAGGTATTCCAGGCGCCGATGCGGAAAGCCTTTTTGCCCGCCGGATTGATGTTCGGAATGTACAGCCAGTCACGGCGCGCTTCGTCATAAATGCCGCCGGACCAGGCGCGCGGCGTCGGGTCAATTTCCATTTGGTAACCGTGTACCCGTCCGTCCAGATATTCGGGTTTGGACAAGCTGCGGAACTGGATGCCGGAGTTCATTTTGTCATCTACTTTCAAGTCGAGTTCCAGGATAAAATCGCCGTATTCCTCGTTGGTGCAGAGAAATGAATTCGGCGTTTCAGCAACCGTCGTGCCTACGATCTGGCCGTTTTCGACGGTGTATTTTGCCTGTCCGTTTTTCTGGTTCCATCCTTGGAGGGTTTTGCCGTCAAACAGATTGATCCATTGTGCTTTTTGCGCCGGAAGCGCAGCGGCCAGAAACAGCGCGGCGAGGAGGAGCGGAAGTTGCTTTTTCATATTTGTAAAAGTAGGTAAATAATTCCGATGGTTGCTCCACATCCAATGAAATATGGTTTGCTTGAATCCTTGTACTTTACTTTCAATTCTTCGACTGATTCTTTGCTTAAAGTTACCAATTTCAAAATGATTATGCCGATTGATTTAATGCCTCTTATAACGCGCATAATGATTCCTTGAAATATTATTTCAACAAAAAAGTAAGCAATTGCTTCTAGAATTATTTCCATCATTTTTTAGCGGTTTTTAACAATTCTTTCTGCCCCGGCAGGTAGTTCCATGCTCCCTTAGGAAATGCTTGCGTATATGTTGGTATAGCTTTCATTCCATTACTTATCCATGTAATTTTTGTGCTGTACTTCAAGTGCTTTTGGAACCATCAAAAGAAATGGCAAAGCTTTTTCATATTTCAATTCTTCATAAAATAAGCCAACTCGGGCTAGATTATTATAGTATTCTTGTATATGGTTGTAGTAATAATGCTCACTGGCTATATACCAGGCATTTTGCCCCAAGTGGCTGCTTAAAAACCATTTTTCAAGCAACCTTGCTGTTCTTCCATTGCCATCATTAAAAGGATGAATTTTTACAAATACCAAATGAATGAATGATGCATAATAGAATATTTCTTCGGTGGTCAGATTGTCTGTGCGCAATTCATCCAATTCTTCCCAAAAACGTTCAAATTCACTGTTTACCATGGATGACGGCGCAGCTTCATATTGCACCCGTTGGGTCTGTTGCTCCATAATGAGCATATTACCGATTCTTACCACGCCTCTCTGAGCTTCCGGTAACAAATGCTGTGTGGCAATGCTGTGTGCTTTAAAAAGATTGGCAAGGCTTAATTGGTTGTCTCTTGCAAACTCATAGGCTGCATATAAATCATTCGGTTTTTCAGTAAGATTATGTAAGTATTCTATGTTCAGTATTTTATGCTTTACATAACTATCTACTTCTAATGTTTCACCTTCTATTCGTGATGAAGACATAACCGATACTGCAGTGGCAAACTTAAAGTTGTCTGCTGTCCACGCTCTTTGTTTAACTGAGGCTAATGCATCATTTAAGTCTATATCCAGCATAGATGCATACGGCGCCAACCAATCGTTTAATAGTTGCTTTTTCATACGAAAAGGGAAATATGGTTCATCCGGTGTTTATTTGAGCCTGCAATGATAATGGTTTTATTCACATTTCCCAATCACCACCCCACTTTTTCATTGGCTCACATTTAAAACCGGTCAATCATTGTTACCCCCAGGTTTTGAAAAGTATCCATATAAAGCCGTTTCTATTTTTCTGTATAGTTCCAAACCCAATTATTCTTTAATTTATCTACTCTTCCTAATCCGGGAAAGAGTCTTTTGCTTGATATTTGAACAGTAAATCTCTAAAAATGGTACAATTGAATTGGCCAATTTTGAATTTATACTTTTCTATATCCATGTTCTCAATTATTTTATTTGGAAATGAGTTTATCAAAGGCAAAGTGCTTAATAAAGTACCACTACTTTTTAAAAAATCTCGTCTTTTCATTTTGCTTGAATTTAGTGAGTTTTCGCCGCGCTCGGTGTTTTTTTCAACACCAAGAGCACACGTACAGCAGGATTTCTTGCATCTGTATTGAAAGTCGAAATGCATGGTAATCAGGATTATTTATTCGGCAAGAATACGAAATGGTCTCGAGAATTTAACCCTCCAACGATTGCTTTTTGGCTTTCTTGGGTTGGATTTAAGGATGCTGGTATAAAACCAATCTTCCGGATAGGGCCTGTGATTGCTGAAAATTTGGTATCGTGCTGTATGTATGCGCTTGATGTTGAAAAAAACACCAAACGCGGCGCTGGGGCGTCGGTTTGAGCGAGGACGGAACACCACGCAAGGCGGAAACATCCCCGTCACTCATCCAGCCAATGCAGGATGTTCAGCAGGAATTGAGTATTTTGGCTTGCTTCGGGTGTGTTCATGCCTACCGGGTTTCGATTGGGTCCGGCAAGTTGGGCGGAGAACATGGCCGCTTCGCCCATGACCACTACCCGGCCTTTTTCGTAAGGGAGACATGCTCCCTGAAAGTAGCCATCGCTGGGCAAGTAGGCGCTATTTTCTTCAAATTGCCAAGCCACGGCGGGCATAGCCAGCGTATAGTTTTTTAGTGCCAACAAGGGCGTCGCATCCGCCGGGATGCGGAAGGCGCTGCCGGTGAAAGTGACCACCGTGTCAATGCCCTGTGTGATGGGATGGGGAAGCAGGGTGCCGTTTTCCCGAAAAAACCGTTCGTAGCTGCGCCGACGGTTGTCATTGGCAAAACAGTTCAAAAACTCGATGCCGAAAGACCGTCCCAGCGCCTCAGCAGCCCCGGCAAAAGGCATGTGGTCGGCTATCAGCAGGAGACGGCCTCCGTTTTTCACCCATTGGCTTACGGCTTCGATTTCGCCGGCACCAAATGCGGAAGGGTTGGGCAAATTCCAAGTACCGGCATTGCTGCTGTCCAGGGCATTGGAGATCACCAAAATGCGGCAGGATTGCAACCCGGCCATATCAAAAGGTTGAGTGTTTGCGCCGACCTGGTACCCGTCCTGTTGCAACACCTTCGCAAACGGTGCATAGCGGCCACCCAAAGTGTGAAAATTCATGTGCGCCTCGTCAATCCACACGACGCTGCCTTTGCCCGATGGATATTTCGGATGTTGAGGCGTATAAGTAAAAGCCGTATCTGCTATTTGCTGCGCCATGACAGCAGGAAAAACGCCTAAGAAAGACAGTAAAAACAGCAATCGAAATGCATTCACTGAACTTGGATTTTTGTGAAACAATAGATATGGGTTTAGCAAAAATATGGGTTTTCAATTATCATCTTTGTAATTCAAAGTCAATTATTGCTTTCCCTTGCTCAAAGGATATTTTAAATGCATAGGGTTTAAGTTTCTTAAATAGTTTGGTATAATCTGAGTCAGGACCGCTATTGGAAGCCGTATTGCTTGAAAAGAACGCGTCAACGTATGAAGAAATAAGTTGGTTTACGATTTCTTCACTTATTGGTATTTTCCCTTTAATGTTAAGCCCTTCAAAGTCAGAAAGGTTATTCGTAAGAATCCGATGAATTACTTGTTGCATTTTTGTACTATTTTAGGTTAGAATTTCAGTTGCAGTTCAAGAAATATCTTATCCTCTCCGCCTGTAAATTTAGCGTAAGTTATTTTATCTAATAAGTGCTTATACTCGAAGTTGTCAAACAAAAAATACTGTAAATTAATATTAATTATTCCGTTCGTTATACTCATACCATGCGGCAACAGATTATTGACGATGCTTCGCCCGATTCGGCCTAAGCCATCAGTTATTCTCATTCTTAATCGAAGATCGCTTCCTTCCATATCTTCTAGTATTTCAAGAAAAATATTCAGCCTTACCAACAGTTTAGTTTTTATAGCAATGGCAGACATTCTATTTTCTTTAATATAGTCTATTTTTATAGATTTTATATTATTTATTGACAATTGTTCTAAATTCCAGTTAAGAAACTCGCGGGTTAGGGGTAGCTTTACAGATATGCTTGTTCCTTCTATATCACTGAAGTCACCATTCTGTAATTTGTATAAAAGCAAATTTTCCATGATGTATATATTTATTTTTTTGCCCTGACTGCGTATACATATATACGCCGCGCCGCCAATTTTTCAGCGTGAGGTGATTATAGGTTAATAAAAAAGGAGAGACATGTAACTTTGAGTTGCGAAACTTCAAGATC
>JAYSZC010000939.1:0-7189 GCA_043738235.1 Lewinellaceae bacterium
TGACAACTTTTTAAAAGTTGTCAACTTTAGTACTTGACCAAAACTATCGAGCGAGTGATATCAATAACTGCGGGCTTCAGCCGGTGGATAGTTGCCAATCCAATCCCCAACCACTTTTGTGAAAATATGAAAATTATTCCGACCCTTCTTTTACTCCTTTTTTCCCTCGCTCCGGCCCGCGCTGCGGACGTGCTGGAGCGCCGGATCGATGTGGTTTTTAAACAAACGCCGTTAAAGGATGCCTTGCAGGTGATTGCGCAACAAGCCGGGTTCGAGTGGTCGTACAACGCCAAAATTCTGGACCAGAACCGCAAAGCCAGCTTGATTGCCAATGACTGGACAGTACGTGAAACCTTGTACGAACTGCTGGGAGAAGGGTACGAATTCAAACCCAACGGCAATTACCTCATCCTGAAAAAACGCAAAAAACCGGCGGAACAGTTGAGCGGCTATATCAAAGACCCCGTAACCGGACAGCGCCTGGCGAATGCGACGGTGTACGACCGCCAGACATTGCGCGCTACGACAACCGATTCCAATGGTTATTACGAACTGAAAGTCAGAAAAAGTACTGAAATTGTTGTGGCACGGCTGGATTACCGCGACACCATTTTTCCGGTAACCCGGCAAACGCCCCGTTTCCAAAAGATTGATTTACAGGTAAATACAACTGTTGTGCCACGTCAGCGTACCCTGGAAGAAAACATAGAGATTGTCGCTACACGCGCCGAACGTTTATTTCAGGCTTCCCTCGAAAAATGGAATGCGCTGAATGTGCAAGATTCACTGCACCGGAGCTACCAGATTTCATTTTTGCCGGTTTTGGGCACCAACCATACCCTGAGCGCCAAAGTGGTCAACGACTGGTCGCTCAATGTTCTGGCGGGTACCTCGCTGGGCAACCGCAGGCTGGAAATAGCAGGCATAGGCAATTTCACCAAAGAAGAAATCAAAGGTGTGCAAGTGGGCGGCATTTTTAATGAATTGCGCGGCGACTTGCGTGGGGTGCAGGTGGCGGGTATTTACAACCGCAGCGGCGACACCCTGAGCGGAATACAAGTGGGCGGCATGGTCAACATTGCGCGCTATTCGGAGGGGACAGCCTCGCAGATCGGCGGTATTGCCAACTATTCCCGAAGCGGTAGGGTGCTGCTTCAGGTGGGTGGTATTTATAACGAACTGGATGGCAATATACAGGGCCTGCAGGTGGCCGGCCTTTTTAACAAGATCAGCGATACCCTGAGTGGATTGCAGGTGGCAGGCATGGTCAATCGCACCCGGCAGGTTTCCGGCGCAGCGATACAGGTGGCGGGTCTCTCCAACCATGCTCAAAGTGGAACGCTGTCGCTTCAGGTGGGCGGCATTTCCAATACTGCCGACAGCATCGATGGAATCCAGGTGGCTTGTATTGTCAACCGCGCCCGAAAGGTGCGGGGACTCCAATTTGGCTTGTTCAATTCAGCCAAAGAACTCCAGGGATTACAAATCGGCCTGATCAACCGCTCCGGTCGCCGGGTATTGCCATTTGTTAACTGGTAACTTAGTGTTACGACGACACATTCCCCCCTTTTGCCTACTCTCTTCATTTCGTTTCATCCCTTGCAGCACCTTTGTGGTATCAATTCAATTCTTCTGAATAGCACCACAACAATTAATGAAATATCCACTCTTTTTCCTCTCCCTTTTCCTGCTTAACAGTTTTGTTCTTTCTGCTCAAATGCCAAACGGCGGTATGCCGACAGGTCGCAACACGCCCGGTATTGCCCGCGTATTTGGCAAAGTAAAAACCAATGATACCAAAGAAGCCGTCGGCTATGCCACGGTTGTACTGCTACCCATGCGCAACGATTCTGTGGTCAGTGGCAGCCTGACCAAAGACAACGGCGATTTTTCATTGGAAAACCTGCATTTTGGTCAATATCGTTTGAAAATCAATTATTTAGGATACCAGACGATTGTCAAACAAGTCACTGTTCCGCTCCAGAATCCCGATCAGGACTTAGGCAATTTCTTCCTCGAACCGGAAGCCAATACCCTCAAAGAAGTAACTGTGACAGCGGAAAGAGACCGCGTTCAGATGGCAATTGACCGCAAGGTGTTCAACGTTGAAAAAGATATTGCAGCGCAAAACGGCACCGCCGCAGACGCCCTGAAAAATGTACCGACCATTACGGTGGACAACGACGGCAACGCACAGTTGCGCGGCGGCAGTCCGCAGATATTTGTGGACGGAAAACCGACCAACCTGAACCTCAATCAGATTCCCGCGGCTGAAATTGAACGCGTGGAAGTAATCACCAATGCATCCGCTAAATACGATGCCAATACCACGGGCGGCATCGTGAACATCGTGATGAAAAAGAATACCAAGCCTGGCATCAATGGTATGACCAATCTCGGTGTGGGTACCAATGGCCGCTACAACGGTATGGCCAACCTGAACGTCAAACAAAACCCGTTCAACCTTGGGTTGTCCTACAATCTCAACCGGGCGCGCAACATCAACGAAGGTTTTACCGATCGCACGAACCTGGGCGAAAACGGCGAGGTAACCGACTACTTCCGCCAGGATAACAAGAACCTCCAGAAAAACCTGTTCCAGTTTGGCCGCGCCGCGCTCGACTGGAATGTGGACAACCGCAACGTGCTTACGCTCTCGCAAATGGTGATGGGTGGTAATTTTTCTTTCGACGATCCGCAAATTTTCAGTTTCAGCGATGCCAATCGCAACATTTTAAGCAGCGGCGAACGCAGTTCCCTGGGCGAAAATGAGTTCCGCAATTATACCACCGAACTCGGCTGGCGCCGCAGTTTTCCCACCCCCGATAAAACTTGGGCTACTTCCTTTCAGTACAACTGGAGTCGCGGCAAAAACGACCTTGATCTGCGCAACCGCTTTTTTGACGCCGCCGGCGCCGAAATACCCGCCAATCCGGCCCAGCAACTCAACGAAGGCGGCAACCGCGGGCGGATGCTGATTTTCCAAACGGACTTTACCCAGCCGCTTGCCAATGGCGCCAAACTCGAATTCGGCGCAAAAAGCCAGTGGAAACACAGCGAAAACGACCTCGATGCAAGCCTCTTCGATTCGGAAAGCCAGACCTGGGCCATCAGCGACTACCTCTCTACCCACTACAATTACGACGATTTAGTCAACGCAGCGTATGCCAATTACGCCGGTAAATTCAACGATTCATGGCGTTACCAGGCCGGTCTGCGTTTTGAACAATCCTGGTTCAGGGGGCAGGAAGAAGGCTCGGACAGCACCTTTACTTACAGTTACCCGGGCAGTTTTAACGACCTGCAAAAGGCCCTTTTCCCGGCTCTGTACTTGAGCAAAAAAATCTCCGAATCCAGCGAAATGCAGTTGAATTTCAGCCGCAAACTGAACCGCCCCAATTTTTTCCAGATCATGCCATTTATCATGATTATGGACAACCAGAGTTACCGTAGCGGTAATCCGAACCTGCAACCCGAATTTGTGAATACCGCCGAGTGGAACTATTCCAAAACATTCGGTCGCGGTACCTGGCTCGGTTCTGTGTATGGTAAATACACGGAGCAGCCGATCACCGAAATCACCCGCCCTGCGGAAGACGGTACCACGGCTTTGCTGACTACCTTCATCAACGGCTCGTCTTCTACGGCAGCAGGTATGGAGAATACCCTGAAAATCAAAGTGTTCAAAGGATTTGAAGCCACTTCAAACGTCAATCTTTTTTACCAGAAAATCAGCGCGGCAGCAGTCGGCAACGAGGGCTGGAACTGGATGGGCAAATTGAACCTCGATTATAAATTTGCCAAATCCTGGAATGTGCAGGTCAGCGGCTTGTATGAAAGTCCGCGCGTGATTCCGCAGGGAACGCGCCGCGAAAACTACTTCGCCGACTTCGCTATTCGCCGCGATTTGGGGCCGATGAGCAGTTTGTCCCTGACGGTCAGCGATATTTTCAACACCAAACGAATGGGCGCGTACACGGAAACGGACTATTTTGTACAGGATGTGCAACGCCGCCGCGAAAGCCGCTATATTTCCCTGGGCCTGTCCATACGATTCGGCAAACCTGATTTTTCCCTGTTCAAAAAACAACAACAGCGCAAACCGGGTGACGGGGGTGTGCAGCCTGGAGGAGATATGGGATATTAGAGGTGAGAAGTGAGAAAGTGAGAGAAAGAAGTTAAGGAAGAATAAAAGTTTTCATGTGGTGATCCCGGATTTTTCAGTTTTGGAAAATTCGGGATTTTTTTGTTTACCACATAGGTAGATAGACGTAGAGCGTACTTTTACCACAACGGGCACGAAGGGGTTTCACAAAGGACACAAAGCGTAGAGTTGACTCATCCCGCTTAGTATTACTGTAGGCGAGCATAAATCATTACAAATGACTGGAAAAATGCGGTCAACTCTACGCTTAGTGTCCTTTGTGAAACCCCTTCGTGCCCTTTGTGGTAAAAGTACTCTCTACGTCAATGTGTGGTTAAAAAAATGCCTGTGTAGTAATGAAAAACCCACGCCGCAGGCATCGTACTTTTGCCGTACTCAACCCCTCAACATGCTCAACAAGCCCCGCAAGGCGGGGCGATCTCAACAACCCATGATAAAGATTGCGTTCTTCGCAGAAATACTCATTCCCGATTTTGACGGCGCCGCCCGCACCATGTTCCAGTTGATCCGGCGCATTCCCGCCGATCAATTTGAATTCCTGTTTATCTGCGGGCTGGGGCCTGACGAGTTGTACGGATTTGAATGTTTCCGTATTCCGACGGTCACATTGCCGAAGAATACCACCTATAAAATGGCGGTGCCGCAATTGGCCAAACGCAAACTGAAAGCCAGGCTCGATGCCTTTGCGCCCGATGTGGTACATATTGCAACCCCTTCCTTATTAGGACAATATGCCCTGCAATACGCCGAAAAAAATCGTTTGCCGGTGTTGTCCATTTACCACACCCACTTTATTTCCTACATCGAATATTACTTTAAAAGCCTGCCTTTTTTAATCCCGTTTGTAACATCGAAAATAGCGGCCAATCAGAAAAAATTTTACAACCGCTGCGACTTGGTGTATGTGCCGGCAGAGGGAATTATGGCGGAAATGCAGGATATGGGCATCGACGCGGCGCGTATGAAAATCTGGAAAAGAGGCATGGATACGGCGCTTTTTTCACCGGAAAAAAGAAACCCTGAACTGATGCGGCGACTGACCGGCAACGAGTTGCCCACCGTGTTGTTTGCCAGCCGCCTGGTCTGGGAAAAAAACCTGGAAACCCTGATCCGCGTCTATGAGCGCTGCCGAACCCTGCAATTGTCCTGCAATTTTGTGGTTGCCGGCGACGGTGTGGCCCGGAAGGCCTGCGAAAGCCGGATGCCCGGCGCTGTTTTTTTAGGAACCGTCGACCACGAAACACTATCGGAACTCTATGCTTCCGCCGATATTTTCCTGTTTCCTTCCATTTCGGAATCGTATGGCAATGTGGTGTTGGAGGCTATGGCATCCGGCCTGCCCTGTATATTAGCCAACGGGGGCGGTTCGCGGGATTTTGTAGAACAGGGCGTCAACGGCTTCAAATGCGCGCCGAATGACGAAGCGGACTACGTGGATAAAATCACGCGTTTGCTGGAAGATAAAGCGCTCCGGCTTCAACTTTCTGAAGCAGGCAGGCGTTACAGCCTCGCTTTCGACTGGGATCATTTAGCGGAGGTGTATTTTACCGACCTCCGAAAATTAAGTGTAGCGGCAGCCCTGCAACATGAAAATATTTAAAATCATCATCCTGCTGGTTATCCTGGTGTCTTTCGGATTTTTCATCCGAGCCACGGACATGTCAAAAGTCATGTCATCCGTGCAACAAGTAGGATTCCGTTTTGTGTGGTTGATTGCCACGACCTTTTTGGGTTATCTGTTTGGCACCGTGGGCTGGAAATACTGCATGGGGCCGCAGGGCGCACACTTGCGGCTGAAAGACTTGTTTTTTATCCGCCACATCGGCGAAACGGTCAGCCTGATCAACCCGACCAGCGTGATCGGCGGCGAGGCCATGAAGGTGTTTTTGTTGCAGGACAAGGGTGTGGATAGAAAAACACTCATTACTTCGGTGCTGATTTCGAGGGTTATCATGGCTTTGACGCAGGTGTTGCTGTTCCTGCTCGCTGCGGCATTTTTATGGTTGCGAAACGATGGTTTTGCGCCGCAGGTTTCCTGGACAACCGTAAGTCTATATGCCCTGCTGGCTTTCCTGACAGTGACTTTGTTTGTGCTGAAACCCAAACGGATGTTTCGAAACCTGGCCTTGCGCACGCGTTTCGGTGTGTACCTGAGAAAACGCACGGAAATACTGCGCATGCGGGGGAAACAAATGCTGCGTGATTTGTCGCTTTATTTTAAAAACAACAAAAAAGCCCTGGCGCTTTCCTTGCTGTTTTTTGTCCTGCACTGGTTTTTCGGGGCGATGGAGTTCTACTTGATCCTGACTTTTCTGGGAATCGATGTCAGCATCGCCCAGGCCATTCTAGTGGATATGGGGGTGGTGTTTTTTAAAGTTGCCGGGGCATTTGTGCCCGGACAAATCGGCGTGGAAGAATACGGCAACAAAGTGATGCTGGCGACTATCGGCGTGGCCGGCGCCGAAATCTGGATTACAGCCTCCATTTTGCGCCGCACACGCCAGTTGTTCTGGATCGTTTTCGGGCTGCTTGTTTATTTGTTCATGTATAAAAAATGGGGATCGGCGCCCCGTCCATCCTGATGGAAATTCTGTTTGTCAGCCACAAATACCCGCCCGCAGTAGGCGGCATGGAAAAACAAAGTTTTGAGCTCATACAGGGCATGAAACGTTTTTCCAAAGTACACGCCATTGTCTACGAAGGCAGCGAAAGCAAACTTCGTTTTTTTTGGATGCTGCGCAAAAGGATTCTGCAAACCTGTAGCGAAAACCCCGGCATTACAGCCATCCATTTCAACGACGGCCTGATGGCGGCGATATGCGCCGGACATACCGGGTATGAGCACCTGCTGCGGGCGGTGACCCTGCACGGACTGGAGGTCGTATTCCCCAATCGCGTGTACCAGCGGTTCATCCTGCCGCGCTTCAACCGCTTCGACCTGATTATTGCGGTGAGCCGGGCGACCGCAGCGGCATGTATCGAGCGTGGGCTTTCACCCGAAAAGGTTGTGGTGATTTCAAACGG
>JAYSZC010000940.1:0-7181 GCA_043738235.1 Lewinellaceae bacterium
TTTTAAAACCTGGAAAGTTTAGCACTCGATAAAAAATAAAATTTGGTTCTTTTTTCAGTCCGATCCTTCTGACACAACCCCGGGCGAGTACCCTTGGCATTCCCTGATAAGAATGCCAAGGGTGAAGTCACCCCCTCTCTGTTGGAGAGGGGGCCGGGGGGTGAGGCCATAAAGACCATGTGACATCACATCAAGCCTCTTTTAATCCTTGTTTCATCTAAGCAGTTAGTCATTTTGATTGATTTTAACCCATTATTCGCATAACTACTTAAAACCTACTTTAATCAAAAAACATAGTTCAAATCTGAGACCATGAAAAAAGCACTGATAACCGGAATCACCGGCCAGGACGGCGCTTATCTCGCTGAATTACTCCTGAAAAAAGGATACGAAGTCCACGGCATCAAACGCCGCAGTTCGATGTTCAATACCGACCGGATCGACCATTTGTACGAAGACCCGCACGTCAACAACCGGCATTTTGTGCTGCACTACGGTGACCTGACGGACAGCACCAACCTGATCCGCATCATTCAGCAGGTGCAGCCCGACGAGATTTACAACCTCGGCGCACAAAGCCACGTACAGGTGAGTTTTGAAACGCCCGAATACACGGCCAATGCCGATGCCGTGGGCGCGCTGCGTATCCTGGAAGCGATTCGCCTGCTCGATCTGACGGAAAAAACGAGGTTTTACCAGGCATCTACTTCCGAGCTCTACGGCTTAGTGCAGGAAGTGCCGCAATCCGAAAAAACGCCGTTTTACCCGCGTTCGCCGTATGGCGTCGCTAAGTTGTACGCCTACTGGATTACAGTCAATTACCGCGAATCGTATGGCATGTATGCCTGCAACGGCATCCTGTTCAACCACGAAAGTCCGCTGCGCGGCGAAACCTTTGTGACCCGCAAAATCACCCGGGCTGCCGCTAAAATCGCACTGGGCCTCCAGGACAAACTCTACCTCGGCAACCTCGACGCGCAGCGCGACTGGGGCCACGCCAAAGACTATGTGGAAGGCATGTGGCGCATCATGCAGCATGAAACCCCCGAAGACTTTGTCCTGGCCACCGGCGTCACCACGGCGGTGCGGGAGTTTTGCCGCATGGCATTCCGGGAAGTGGGCGCCGAACTGGATTTTAAAGGCAGCGGCGTGCAGGAAACGGGTATTGTGGCTTCTTCCAACAATCCTTTGCTACAACCCGGTCAGGAAGTGATCTCCATCGATCCGCGTTATTTCCGGCCTGCAGAAGTGGATTTGCTGGTGGGCGACGCGACCAAAGCGAAGGAAAAATTAGGCTGGACGCCTACCTCGACCCTGGCAGAATTGGTACAGGAAATGGTGGCTGCGGATATGCTGCATTTCCGCCGCGAACACTTTTTGAAAGAGGGCGGGTTCGATATTTTGAAGCAGCATGAGTAAGCCGCTCTATCGCGATTGGATCACCAGCGCCGCGATATGCCTTTACCCGGGCGCATTGTGTTGTTTGTTCTTCCCGAATCCGGGACTGATCCTGACTTTGGGTTTACTCTTATTCGGCCTGGAGCTGTTGTGTTTTGTGCAACACGCTGACAACAGTATTGACCTGCGGGTTTTGCTACGGATGTCGGCCCTGCTTTTTATGTGGGTTTCACCGGCAGCGAGTTATTTTTTTGCAGAAGCATCCTGGTACCACGCCACCTATAAAATGGCAGTGGAGCCTGCGTTTTACTTTGCACTGATCATTCCCTGCACGGTGGCTTTCAACCTTGCGCTTTGGGTACCGGTCGGGACTGAACGTGTATGGGCAGGTTCCGGTAACAAGTGGCAGGGCTGGCTGCTGCTGAGCATCGGACTGACCACCCAGCAACTGGCGCAGTATTTTGATATTCCCTTCTGGTTGCGGCATCCG
This sequence comes from Lewinellaceae bacterium, assembly GCA_043738235.1. GTDB lineage: Bacteria > Bacteroidota > Bacteroidia > Chitinophagales > Saprospiraceae > M3007. Next base: position 1,889 of record JAYSZC010000940.1, read on the forward strand.
GTATTTCTGACGGGTCAGTTGTGGCTGGTGGGTTTGCTGTTTCTACAGCAGGCATACCCGAACCGGCGCTGGTTGATTTTAGGCGGCGGTTTAGTGTATTTACTGCACATCGCTTTACAAAGTACGCTGTTCGGTTATTCGATTATTTGGTCTGTTATTCTACTGTGTTACACCCTGAAGGTGGGGGAAATATCATGGCGGTTTCGGTTGGCAGGAATGATGGCTATGATCCTCCTGGTACTGTTTCTATTGTCATTTAAATACGAATACCGGCAGCAAGTGTGGCACGAACAGCGTTCCGAACCAAACTGGCAGATATTTCTCCGGATGACCGTCCAACGGATATTAAATCCGGCTGATTTATTGCAACCGGAAATTTTTCAGCATTACACGGACCGGCTAAATCAAGGTTACCACACCGCCATGGCCATGGCTTATGTACCCGCTCAGGAGCCTTTTGCGCACGGCGCTACCCTGTTAGAGGATGTTCGGGCCGCTTTGCTTCCTCGTTTATGGGCGCCGGATAAACACAAGGCTGGAGGGGCAGAAAATATCCGTCGTTTTTCCGGCATTCAAGCGCAGCGCTGGAGCAGTAACATCGGACATTTTGGGGAAGCCTACGTAAATTTTGGAGTCGGTGGGGCCTGGATTGTGATGCTGGGATATGGACTTTTGATCAGCGCGGCGGTTTGGGCTATGCAACGATATTTCCCCCTGCCTTGGCTGGCTTTTGTGCTGGAACCGGTACTGAATGTGGAAGAAGATATTGGAATGGGAATGAATCATTTGACCAAATCGCTTTTGTTTGTTTTGGCAGTGGTAGTAGTGGCGAGGATCGTCACACGATTGGTAGCGAAATGAATAAAATCCTCACCGTCGTCGGCGCGCGTCCCAATTTTATGAAAGCGGCGCCGTTTAAAAAACCATATCTTTGTCTGGCTAAAATGAACAATTATGGGTGATTTTCGTGATTATATTGCTATTGATCCAAATATTCGATTTGGCAAACCTTGTATAGTAGGGACGAGGATTAGCGTAACCGACATTTTGAGTTGGTTGGCTTCAGATATGAGCATAGAAGAAATTCTGGCAGATTATCCGGCACTAACGAGAGCGCATATCCTTGCTGCTTTAGCATTTTCAGCTGAAAGAGGAAATGTAGCAAAATTGGTTTCTGCAAAATGATAAAACTCCTTTTAGATGCTAATCTTTCCTGGCGTCTTACGAGAATATTGAACAGGTAATCAAAGCACTAAAACATTGTCCGAAATTTTAGTCAAACACATGCAGGGTATTGTCGACTTGATTGAGTCTGACACAATGGGTGCTTTGGAAATATTTTGAACTAATTTTTGTGAAAATCCTCTCTATCGTCGGCGCGCGCCCCAATTTTATGAAAGCGGCGCCGTTGCACCGGGCTTTGCAGGCGATTCCCGGGGTGCTTTCCAAAATCGTTCACACCGGACAACATTACGACCCGGTGATGAGCGATATTTTTTTTCGGGAACTGGATTTACCCGTCCCGGACGAACATCTCGGCATCTCGCACGAGCGTCCCAACCAATTGATCGCCCGCATCATGCTCGCCCTGGAGCCGGTTTTGGAGCGGGAAAAACCGGATTGGGTGGTGGTGATCGGCGATGTCAATTCGACGCTGGCGGCTGCGCTGACGGCCCACAAAATGGGTATTCCGCTGGCGCATGTGGAGGCGGGTTTGCGCAGTTTCGACCGGACGATGCCGGAAGAAAACAACCGTATCCTGACCGATGCGCTGTCCGACCTGCTGTTTGTGACAGAGCCGGTCGGCCTCGAAAATATTGACAAAGAAGGACTTGCCGGTAAAAAAGTCCACGAGGTCGGCAATTGCTTAGTCGATGCCCTGGTTCAATTCCGGGAAAAAGCCGCTCAAACCCGGCAGTATGAACAATGGCGACTGCCGGATCGGGGGTACGCCCTGCTGACGTTCCACCGTCCGGCAAATATCGATACCGAAGCGGCGCTGGCAAAATTGGTGGCGCTCGTAGAAGCCGTCTGCCAACGTTACCCGGCAGTGTTTCCCCTGCACCCGCGCAGCCGCCGGGCACTGGAACAATCGGGGTTGCTGGCGAGGCTTGAAAGTAACCCGCGCCTTCGTTTGGTCGAACCGCTGGGTTATTTGTCTTTTTTAAACCTGCTGGAACACGCAGCCGTGGTCATCAGCGATTCCGGTGGCGTCCAGGTAGAAAGCACTTGCCTGGACGTTCCCTGTATCACGCTCCGAACTACCGCAGAATCAAGGGTTTGTATCGAGCAGGGCACTAACGTGTTGTTGCCCGATCCCGATCCTGAACAACTCCATGCGATGCTGGATATGATTCAGGCGGGGGGGTGGAAAAAGAGCCGCCTGCCGGATTTGTGGGATGGACATGCGGCGGAACGGATGGCGGGAATTTTTTTCCGGGCGTAGGGCTGACTGGATTTTTCGCGGATCGCGGATTTCATCCGCCCGTAGACTTCCCCTCGTAGGAATAATGGTCGCGCGGATGACACGAATGAACGCGGATTACCACGGATTTTTCCCTCGTAGAGTTGACCGATTTTTCGCGGATCGCGGATTTCATCCGCCCGTAGAGTGTGCTGTAGGAATAATAGTCGCACGGATGACGCAAATATCGCATTAATAAAAACAATTGATTAACAATATACTAGCCCCAGCGGGGCGGTAATATTTGTAGTACATGCATCTGATACGGAATGCCAGCCCCAGCGGGGCGGTAATATTTGTGTTAATATTATCGCCCCGCTGGGGCTTATTTTTTTGGGTTGCGTTACGGCTACAAATATGACCGCCCCGCTGGGGCTATGGCCATGCTCGCTTAGCCTGACGGATATGCCCTTCATAGGAATACGGCTGAAACGGAACATCGCCAAAAGCGAAGCTCCCCGAAACACGAAACACCAAAACGAAACGCTAAACCATGCGTATCCTGATCCTCACCCCCGGTTTTGCCGCTTCCGAGCAGGATTACAACTGTATTCCGCCCATGCAATTGTTTGTGCGCGCTTTACAAAAAAAAGGCATGCAGGTGCAGGTCGTTGCCCTGGAGTATCCCTTTCGCGACGAAGTGCAGGACTGGCACGGCGCGCCGGTGATTTCAGCCAACGGACAAAACCGGCGCTGGCTGCGCTGGCGCACCTGGTCGCGGGCCTTTCGGTACGCCGAACAGATCATCCGGACCAACCAAGTGGATATACTGCACAGTTTCTGGTTGGGGCCGGCCTGGGTGATCGGCGAACGGCTCGCCCAAAAATGGCACATCCCGCACTGGACTACCCTGATGGGACAGGACGCCCGCGCCGGCAACCGCTACCTGCGCCGCCTGCGGCCGGAGCACGCCGGACACTTAATTGCCTTGTCTCCTTTTCACGCCGCTGTATTTGAACAAAGCACGGGACTTCAGGCGGCGCAGCTGATTCCCTGGGGCGTGAATACCCTGGAGGCGCCCGACACCTTGCCGGCAGAACGTCCGCTCGATGTGCTCGGCGTCGGTTCGCTTATTTCGGTAAAAAACTGGGATAAATGGCTGAAAACCATTGCATTAGTCCAAAAAGAAAGGCCGCTGCTCCGCGCCGGACTGATCGGGGAGGGCGTACTTCGCTCCCGGCTCGAAAAGCAGGCACGTCAATTAGGTTTGTCGGAAACGGTGCATTTTACCGGTAATCTGCCACGCCCGGAAGTACTCGCCCGGATGTGGCAAACAAAAGTACTGCTGCACACGTCCGACTACGAATCATTCGGCTTTGTATTGCCGGAAGCCGCCATGAACGCCTGCCGCCTGGTGTCTACGCCGGTGGGTATCGCGCCGCAAATTGCAGATTGTGCAGACGACCCGGAAACTTTGGCAAAAAAAGTCCTGGCCGCCATTCAACAGCCGCTTTTGAACGCGCCTGCTATTCCGTTTACCATAGAAAAAGCCGCTGATGCGTACCAGCGGCTGTACCGGGTTGTGTTAAAAGTCTAAAGCGAAAAAAAATGTTTTTTCGCGCCAAATTTTGGTTGCCAAATGCAAAGTGAAAATTTGACAACTTTCAAAAAGTTGTCAAATTTAGCACCCGACCAAATCTTTATTTGGTATTCTTTGGCCAGGCTTCTGACAGATAAAGCAGTCGGCACGGTACTTTTAACGCAAAAAATAAGTCAGCGACAAACGCAGCGAATTGGTATGGATGCGGTGCCCGGTTTCTACAAAATCGAGGTTGTTGTACAGGTTGCTGACGCCGTAATAGTAGCGGGCATTTGCCTGAAAACGGCCTGCCGAAGCGCTGATACCCGCCGCAGGGCCGAAATCCATGCCTGCAAAGGAGTCGTTCAGGTCGGCTGCGCGGGTGGCATTGTTGATACTCACGTAATCGCCGACGTATAAGTTGCGGTTATTGCGGTTAAGGTTGTGGAAGTTGGTGCCGAAAAATCCGCCGCCCTGCAGGCCGATCGGCAAACCAAAAGGATGGAACGTGGCAAAAATGCCCGCTTCAAAAGTATTGTAGTGGTAATCGTAGAGGTGTTCTTCGGTAATTTGCTCCGGCACGAAATAAACAGCTTTTGCGGTGCCGCCTTTACGGGTGAACATAATTTCCTGGCTTAGGCTGAAACGATCGTTGAATTCAAATTGAAAATTACAACCCACCACGGCGCTCAGGCGACCGGTAGAGGTGGTAAATAAATCGGATTGAACGGAGGAGTAGTTGCTGCCAATGGTAAATCCTAAGCGGTGGCGTACCTGGGCCTGGGCAGTTTGCGGAATGGCAAATGAGGCAATAAATAATGCAGCAATAATAGATGTCCTTGCAAGCATGACCGGTGGTTTTTTTAAATTGAATAATAAAGAAAAGAGTCCGATGCTCACAGCAAGGTGATTTGTTTTCATTTTGGTATCGGAATCAGTGACAAAGTTGTGGGTATAACAAACGAAATGCAAGTTCGAGAAAAATATTTGACGAAATTTTAACACTTCAACCAAATCATAATCGGATACTATATTGATTTTAACGCATCGACAAAATTAGTATTGACCAAAGTAATGCCAACTTTTATTTTTTGTCGGAAACTTGACAAATAAAAGGCAACATGAGTCATGGATCTTTGGAATGCCTTCAAAGCAGAGCGGATTCAACGGTAGCACGGCCTTCAGGCCGTCGGGATAGCGCCTTTTAAGGTGCTCGGAATGGGCTAAATCGGGCATAAATGCCCTTTTCCCGACGGCCTGAAGGCCGTGCTACCGTTGAATCCGCTCTGGTTTGAAGGCATTCCAAAAAT
>JAYSZC010000941.1:0-7176 GCA_043738235.1 Lewinellaceae bacterium
GACTGAAAAAGGCGATTGTTTGGCCAATCAGTTTGATTTTGATGTCAACAATTGCGCGCAACAGCCCGACAGCACAGTAGCGAAGCAGGCTAAGCGTTATACCATTCAGGATTTTATCACCCTGTTCGGGATAAAAGAAAACCCCGATAACAAAGTGCTCCGGGTAAAACGGGTGCTCGCCCGCAACAAACCCGTAGTCGTGGGCATAAACGTACTGCGCAATTTTTATGACCTGAAAAATGCAATGTACTGGCACCCCGGCATTGGCAATGCGACGCCCGCAGGCGGCCATGCCATGGTTGTGGTAGGTTACGACGACCGTAAAGAAGCCTTCCGCCTGATGAATTCCTGGGGTAAAAACTGGGGCGACAACGGTTTTATCTGGGTGAAATACAAGGACTTCGGTACATACTGTAAATACGCCTACGCTATGTATTTCGTTGCGCCGGCCCGCTTACCCGCTACACCCGCTGATACCCTCGCGGTCACAGAAAAACCCCTGACCCAACTCGCCGGCACATTCCAGTTTCGCACATTCAAGGGTTGGCAGGAACACAGCACGCAACCCATTTTTGAAAACGTCGAAGCATCCTACCAGTATCCCGTTTATCAACTAAACAAAAAGGACTGGCAGGTCGGTCAGACTTTCCAATTGCTGGCTTCCAACTTGAAAGAAGACGAGTACCTGTATGTGTTCAGTGTCGACGCCAATAAAGAAATTCATTTTCACTGGCCCCGGCAAGCCGGACTGAATGAAAAGTTTGAAGGACACAATGAAAGCGGCTTACTTCTGGCAGGCGGGGCGGATATTGTTATCCCCGGCGCAAACAAAGTGTTGAAACTGGCATCGCCCGGAACAGACCGGCTGGTATTGCTTTTTTCCAAGCGCAAGATCGAAACCATCCAAAAACTGACTATTATTGCAACAAGAAAAGAAGGGGATTTTGCTCAAAACCTGCTTCACACGCTTGGAAAACATGCCGTGCCGCCATCGGATATTACCTACGCACCCGATAAAATTGCGTTCAGTGCCGCTACCCGAAGTGAAGGATTTATCGTTCCGTTGATACTGGAAGTCCACGCCCATTAGCTGAAAGGGCAAAATTGCAAGAAGCAAAAGGCAATTCCGCCAAATATTTTATAAACAAGGTGGTCAACTCTACGCTTTGTGTCCTTTGTGAAACCCTTTTGTGTGCTTTGTGGTAGAAATAAAAAAATCTAACCATTTACCCTCTTAATGACAACAAAAATCATGCGTTTCCTGCTTTTTCTAATATACTTCCCTGCCGTTTGTTTTTCTCAAAACCTGCAAACAGACTGGCAAAAAACATTTGGCAACGACGGCAATGCTGTCGTGCATAAAGTTATCGAAGCCACCAACGGCAACCTCGTGGCAGTAGGGCAGTCCACTGCCGGCGCCCAGGGCGGTACCGATGGCTGGCTCCTGATTACCGATCACAGTACCGGTCAGATAGTCGTGGAAAAACGTTTCGGCGGCAAAAAAGACGATGTTTTGTACGCCGTTGCACAAACCTTTGAAGGCAATTTCCTGCTGGCCGGCGCCACATCCTCTATCGGCAAAGGGAAAAGTGATGCCTGGCTGTTGCTCGTCAATGACCGCGGTCAACTCCTGAGCGAAAAAATTTATGGCACGACCGGTCGCGATGAATTCCGGCACATACTGCTTCAAAATGACGGTTCCCTGATCCTGGCCGGTCACAACAACGACCGGGCGGCAGGCGATATCTGGCTGTCGAAAATCCAGCGGGACAGCGTTCGCTGGGAAAAAAACATTGGTTCTGATGTGTTTGAAACCCTGAGCGGTTTTGTGCCCGCCTCCGATGGTGGATTCGTTTTTTGCGGAAATACTGGCAAAAAAGCCGAAAACGGCGCTGAAAACATTTTTCTCGCCAAAGCAGATGCAAAAGGCAACCTCTCGTGGAAAAAGTTTTTCGGCGAAAAAGGCTGGGAAGAAGCGCTGGGATTGATCGCTACCCGCGACGGCGGATTTGCCGTGGCAGGTCTCACCAAAGCGAAAGGCGCGGGCGACCTCGATGCCTGGCTGCTGAAAGCCAACCGCGACGGCACCCGCCTGTGGGATAAGACTTTTGGTGGTAAAGACGCCGACCTGGCCAATGCACTCGTACAGACGAATGACGGCGGATTCCTGTTGGCAGGTTCCACCAAATCGCACCGCAGCGGCGCGCGTTTTTCAGAAGCCTGGCTGGTTCAGATAAGCCCCGGCGGCGAACTGCTCGGAGAACAGAACCAGGGGACGGACAAAGACGATGTATTCACTTCGGCTTTGGCGCTCCACGATGGCAGCGTCGTGCTGGCCGGCGCTTACAATGGCAGCACTGCCTGGATGCTGCGCTGCTCCGATCCGTACCATACCAAAAATGCACTGGCCGGCATCCGGGATGCCGTGTCGCTGAAATTATCCGAATCTACCCTGCATACTGCCGATGGCACGCTTACCCCCGGCGAACAGTCTTTTTTGTCCTTCAAAATTACCAACAATGCCGACTTCGATGTCCCCGACCTCCGGGTGGCGGTGGATAATCGCTCGGGTGGAACGGACGTAACTTTCTGGAATACCAACTATTTCGGCGCCATTCCCAAAGGCGTCGCTACGGAAATTCGGATTCCCGTAAAAGGGAATAATGACCTGGCTCCCGGCGACCAGCAACTGTCGGTGACAGTTTCTTCCGGCGTCAAATCGCTCCAGACATTTGAACAAACCATCACCCTGCGCAAACCCAAACCGGCCACTTTGCTCATTGCCGACCACCAGTTTGCCGCCAGCGGCCGCTCGGATGAAGTCACCCTGAAAGTACAAATCGAAAACAACGGCGATTCCACTTCACGGGCAGCAGAAGTCAGTTTTATTTGTCCGCCGGGTATCAACGCGCAGGGCGCTTCCAATGCCCCGATGGGACTGATCGCTGCGCATAGCCGCCGCGACGCACGGCTGGTTTTTGTAAAAACGGCTCAGTTTAGCGGCTCCGTTGCCCGCATTGTTTGTATTGTGAAAGAAGGCGGTCGTGAAAAAGTGCGCAAAACACTCGAATGGCAGGCAACTTCCGGCAAAACTTCACTGGTTTCCAACGGCCCTATCCTGATCTGGAGCGACCCAGCCCCGCATGAAACCGGCACCAATAAAGTCCGCAAAACGGACGACCACATTGAGGTGAAAATGACGGTGGTTTCACCCAAACCGGTGAACACCAAAAACATCAAGGTAAAAGTGAATGGCGTGGAAATGGACGGCTCCAAATTTAACGAAGAAGACCTGTCGCCCCCGCGCCAGGAAGAAGCCAAGTATATTTACACCTACAAAAACAAAATACCGCTGCAACAGGGCAACAACCACCTGGAACTGGTGGTAGACGATGTGGTGTCGGATGCGCTGGAAGTCGAGTTTACCCCCGAACGCGCCAACCTCTTTGTGGTAAGCATAGGCCCGAAACACGATGATTTGCAATTTACATCCCAGGACGCGAAGGACTTTGCCGCTGCCTATAAAAATCAAGGCGGGGAAGGAAAATTATTCAACGAAGTGTTTGTTACCGAACTGACTACCTCCGAAAAAACAGACCTCACCGGCATCAAACAGGCCATGTACGACCTTGCATATCAGTGGGATGACAAACAGATCAAACAGAGCGATATGGTGCTGGTTTTTATCTCTTCTCACGGTAAAATTGCAGATAACCGCTTCAAAATCCTGCAAACCGGTTACAACCCCAAGTACGAACGTTTGGCCCTGGATTTTAAAGCCGATATCCTCGAAGTGCTGAACAATATCAATTGTAAAAAACTGATTTTTATAGACGCCTGCCACAGCGGCGGCGCGAAAGAAGGCTATGGCGGCGTGAGCAAAGCAGTGGTGGATCTGGCCAAAACACAGCCGGGCGTCAGTACCCTGACCTCCTGCGGCAGCACCGAAAAATCGTACGAAGACACAGCCTGGGGCAACGGCGCGTTCACGGAAGCCCTGCTCGATGCATTCTCCGGTAAAACCTGTACGGACGTCAACGGCGCGTTCCGGGCAGATACCGATAGCGACCGCATCGTACGCCTGGGCGAGTTGTATGATTTTTTACGCCGCCGGGTACCCGCCCTGGTGCAGACGGGTGTTCCCAATGCCCCAACGAGCCAGACGCCTTTTATGCCGGAAAGTCAGTTGGATAAGAATCTGCCGCTTTATTTTATAGAAAAATAATAGGGAAACAATGTTCAAAATAAAAAAACTACTCCTGTTGTGGCTGCTTTTCGGTCATCTGATCGCTGAAGCGCAGTGCCCTACGGGTACCACTACCTTCACGGTGACCAATAATTCCGGCAGCAACATTACCGGATCGCTGGCCAGGGCCTGTCAATGCGTCAATACGATGCCCATTTTCACCACGATTGTATTTGCCATTCCAAGCGGTTCCCTTCAGATACAGCCTACCTCGGAATTGCTGATCAGCGACAACGGAATACTGGTCGACGGCAATTCCCAAAACGGTATCATCATCGACGGTTCTTCCGTTTTGGGCGCCCCGGCCCACGGCCTGCGCTTATCAGGTACGGGGAATACGGTGCGGGGATTGAGGATCCGGAATTTTACGGCTACCGCAGGCGGACATGGTATCCGGCTCGACGCCAATACGAATACGTTGACTGGAAATACACTGCACAACAACCGCAACGGCGTTTTTACCACCACGCCCGTTTCGACGGCCCTGATTACGCAGAACAGTATTTATTGCAATACCGTCGAGGGCATTAGCCGGTCATTGGGCCCTGCAATCCCGACAATAGTGGCTAATACCCAGCGCGTTCGGGGTACCGCCGCAGCCAATGCGGTGGTCGAAATTTATATCAACGATCCGGCAGGATGTGCCGCCGCGCCCTGTCAGGGCAAAACTTTAGTAGGCACTGTAACGGCAAATGCAGCCGGTGTTTGGCAACTCAATCTGACACCGGGCGCGCTGAATGCCGGGCAACAGGTGACGGCTACCAGTACCCTGAATGGCAATAATACTTCCGAATTCTCCACTTGCGCCACGGTGGCCAACTGCGCTGCATTCGACGTCAACGTGGCGGATACAGATGTCAGTTGTTTCGGGGGCGCCAATGGCGCCGCGACCGCTACTGCAACCGGCGGCTCTCCCATTGCCGGCGTCTCTTTTCTGTGGAGTACAGGGGCAACCACTGCAATGATTAGCAGCCTGGCGCCCAATGTCTATACCGTCACCGCAACGGACGCGGCAGGTTGCACGGCCACTGAAATAGCCACCATTGCACAGCCGACAGCGCTGACATCTTCCTTTACAACACAAAATATTAGTTGTTTCGGCGGCTCAAACGGCGCCTTGACGGCATCTCCCGCAGGCGGTACGCCCGGGTATAACTATGCCTGGAGTAACGGGCAAAACGGTATGACGATCAATAACCTGGCGGCAGGGAACTATACCGTCACGGTAAGGGACAATAACGGATGCTCGGTAACCGGCAGCACCCAGTTGATACAGCCCGTACTGCTAAGCACCTCACTTACAAGTCAAAATATCAGCTGTTTCGGCGGCGCAAACGGTGGCCTGACGGCTGTGCCCGCCGGTGGAACGCCCGGTTATAACTATCTGTGGAGTTCCGGGCAAAGCACTGTGACCATTAATAATCTAACAGCAGGAAATTACACTGTGACGGTAACGGACCTCAACGGATGCACCGCAACAAGCAGCACCCAATTGACACAACCTGCACAAATTACCCTGAGCGTTAATGCGACCAATGAAAGTGCGATGGGCGCAAACGACGGCTCGGCATCTGCTATGCCCGGCGGTGGTACGCCCGGATATAATTACTTGTGGAGCAATGGCGCCGTTACCGCTCAAATCGGCAACCTCGCACCGGGCGCTTACACGGTTACTGTAACGGATATCAACGGCTGTACCCGCAGCGCGACCGCAACGGTAAGCAGCGGGCAAGGCGGCGGCGGATGTTCCGCACTGCCTGTTTATGCGGTGTTGGTTCCATCGCAGGTCTGCGGCAATACAACTTTATCCCTCGAAGTAGACGATCTGTATCCATCTCCGGCAGTCAGATACGTATGGTTTTTCCCCAATGGCGATTCGGCTATCACCGTGCAGCCTATGCTTGATTTATTGGTGACTTCTACTGATTTTTCAGGTGAATACTTCGTGTTGCGCGACTCGGCCGGTTGCCGGTCCATCGCGGTGGGCGGCGCGCCGGTGACTGTCTTGAGCCTCGACCCGGCGCAGGTATTTGCCGGAACAGACTCCTTGTTGTGCGCCGCCGGTGTCGTGGTGCTCAAAGCACAGTTGCCACCGCAAGGCACGGGCGCCTGGGTTTCCCTGGGAGCGGCAACCGTGGATAGTCCGGCCAACGCCATGACTGCCGCCCGAAACCTGCAAACGGGCGCGAATGGCTTTGTCTGGCAGGTAAGTCTTGGTACCTGTACGGCAGCAGCATCAGATACGGTTGTGTTTTTTTTAGAACAAAAGGCGCTGCTGAACGACGACCGCTACACGCTGCAAAGGGCGCAGGATATTGCTGTTATGGAAGTATTGCTCAATGACGCGCTGGCGGGATTGGCCGATACGGTGGTGACTCAACTGGGTACGCCTTCAGTTGGTCTACTTGAATATTTAGAGGAAGGCCGCCGGTTCCGGTACACGGTAGATGAGGATTTCCGGGGAACGGTACAATTTCAGTACACCGTTTGCAGCCCTGCATCTGCCTGTAATTTCCCCTGCGATACGGCTACGGTTACGATCGATATTCAAAACCTGCCGGTTGTGCCGGAAGCGTTGGTCGTGGATGACCCCGGCCCCAACGGGCAGCTAACCATCAGGGGAATCACCGGCTTTTCCAGGGTTGAAATCGCCGTTTTTAACCGATGGGGCGACCTCGTTTTTCAGGAAAAAAACTACCGGAACGACGCGCCCTGGCTGGGGCAGTTCAGCGGAAAAAACCTGCCCGGCGGCGCGTATTATTATTATTTGCAGGCATGGGACGGCAATATGCTCATCGGCGGCACCCAAACCGGCGTGATACACCTTTTTGAACAGGAATGATTGGGATATTGGGATATTCAATACTCCGCTCAAAAGTGGAGATATTAGTTAAAATGAAAATAGGTCACTAAGTTTGGGTTACGACACT
>JAYSZC010000942.1:0-7173 GCA_043738235.1 Lewinellaceae bacterium
GGTAATTGTTGGCGCAAAAATTCAGCAGATGCGCCTGGGCAGTGGTGTCGATAACCGGCCCCTGCTCGGTGGTGATAATGCGTTCTTCTTTGTATAAACCGGCGTCGCGGATTCCCTGCAATTCAGTTTGCAAGGCGGATTTTATGTTGGTGTACATGGTGATAAGTAGTTATCCGTTATTAGTTATTGGTTATCAGTGTTGATAATCAAGTATTTGTAAAGAATTTAGGCTAAACTAATTCTGCACACCTACTTCAGTAGTTATTAGTTGTTGGTTATCAGTGTTGATAATCAAGCATTTGTAAAGAATTTAGGCTAAACTAATTCTGTACACCTAACTTAGTTACCTGGTTAAGGATGTTCGGTTAAAAATTTGGACAAACATACTAAAGAAGTGCGAAGTCTTCAGTGCGAAGTCCGTAGAGTGCGCCGTTTCATACTTTGGCGTTTTAGCAATGACAAGAAAGCACAATCAAGATTTTGCCTTTCACATTTGAAATAAAGATGTCGCAGTCACCCTCTGCAATCAAGGATTTGAATTCGTACCGACCTTTGTCTATTGCGACCAGGTAATCAGCTTCAAAAATTTGTATTCCCAACATCAGTGCTTCATGTATGGAAATATTTTGAAGTCTGATTTCCCGAAATGCCGATTTTTCGTTGTGACCGACTTTTACTTCAACTGTCGATGTTTTACTTGAGTAAGTAATCCATGCATTATCTCCTTTTTTATATGGATATGCCGTCAGTTTCAAATCCTTTTTTGCCCAGGTTTTAAGATCCTCCATCTTGTCATTAGAGGTAGAAAATGTCGGCATTTTAGATAAATACCCATCAAAGACATAGCCGATTACTCCTTGGTAACTTACTTTGACCCAAAAACCGGAGAGGTAAAATGGCCGGCTTTTGTTTCCATCCGACATTATCCGAGACGGGATAGCCTGGTGTGTATAGGCTACTTTACTGATAGAATCTACCATGATCAGGAGGACAGAGCCGTACGGGATTTTCTTTATTACCGGTGACTTGGGATCAGGGGTTTCTCGCATGTTAAGACTGGAAGCCCAGACAAAAATGGAATCGCCGAAATCGTAGCGCTCGGTTTGTGCCTGGACTGCCGACAAATGGAGGAAAATCAGGAATGGAATAAGTAATGGGGCGTTTTTCATTGGAGATGGGAATTTATTGATCTGCAAAATATTATTTTAAATGAGCTCATTGGGATTGTGTTAAAAGGCCCTTCGGGCCGGATAAAATTTACTCTTGGCATTTCTACAAAGATACAGGCCCGCTGGGCCTTTTGACACAACCCTTATACAAAATGTCAGGCCGACCATTGTTAAAAAAGAAACGGGTTTGAACGTTTTCTTCCGAAAAACTTTCAAACCCGTAATCCAAAAGCAAAGCGGTGTAATCTACGCTCTCTCACCTCTCACCTCTCACTTCTCACCTCTCACTTCTATTTCTCCGTGACCCGCACCGCAATCCGCCTATTCTGTGCGCGACCTTCTTCAGTATCGTTGCTTGCGACCGGATGCAGCGAGCCGTAGCCTTCCGGCGACAGGCGGCCTTTTTCGATGCCCATCGCTTCGAGGGCCGCCACAGTGGCTTTGGCACGGTCGGTGGAGAGTTTCAGGTTGGCGGCTTCTTTACCCACGTTGTCGGTGTAGCCGCCCACTTTGAGTTTTACTTTCGGAAATGCTTTCAGTACTTCGTAGATATTCGTCAGTTGCGCCCTGGATTTTTCCATATCGATTTCCGCGCTGCCGGTATTAAACGTGAGGCGGTCGAAATTGAACCAGGTGGTTTTATCCACCGGTTTGGAAGCGTCTTCAATGAATGCAATCAATTGACTTTCAATGCCATCCGCATTGCCTTTGATTTCAAAACCGGAAGCCAGTTTTTTTATAAAACCAGCCGCAGCAGCCTGGGCGGCCTCGGCCATTTTGGCGGCTTTAATGGCGGTGGAATCCACTGCAGGCGTTTCTACTTTTGCCGCCGGAACGACAGGTTGTGTGCAGTTTTTCATGTAGTATATGATTCCGCCGCCGAGTCCGAGCAGCAACAGTAAGGGCCACAACCAGTTGTTACCTGTTGCAGCTTCTTCAACGCTGACGAGAACTTCGCCAACACTGCCGCTGCGGTCGACCAAACCGAGCACCGAGGCCATTCCACCAGGCAATGCGCCTAGAATATTGTTTTTTTCACTGTTCAGCAGGTTGGCCAGACCGGACACGTTCAGTCCGCCGCTGTTGATTTTTTGACTTAAAACACCCATTACAAGGGGACCGGCCAGGCCCAGCAGGGAAGAAGTGGACGAAGATTTGACACCGGCAAAAGAAGAAATGGCATTGGTGATAGCCGGCACTTTAGCGCCGAACAGGGTGCTCAGCAGATGACCGGACGCATCTTTGGGATCATTGTGCGCCAGGTTGCCGCCGCCGATGAGGCTGTCCAGATTGTCGACAATACGGGCATCGAAGCCGGACAGCGCATTAAAAATGGAACCCATTGCATTGGAATCGCCGGTTTTGTTCAGTATTCCGGCCAGCAGCGTCGGCACCAGCCCGTTCATGGTGTTAGATATACCCATTTCATTTTCATCGAGCCATTGGGCTGCCTGGCTGATGAGTTCGGGGCTGATATGTTGTTTAATAGCGTCGAGGAGGTTTGCCATATTGTAAAGTTGGATTTGATTGGTGTAACGCGGATTTCGCGGATAAAGCGGATTTACGCGGATTTTTTAAATCGTTTAAAAAGATGTATCAGTATTAGTAAACAGTCAAAGACCTCAGTGAAGTGCAAAAAAACCGCGTAAATCCGCTTTATCGGCGAAATCCGCGTTGCATTAAAACGGATAACCCACCGCGAGGTTCGGATTAAAATCGCGCAGCTGCACTTTTGACAAGGGGACGGGCAACCAGTAAGAGCCGTTGTCGCCGGTTCGGAACGGCTGGCGCAGCGGGAAACCGAAATCGACCCGGAGAATAAAATAACTGAAATCGCCCCGCACCCCGAATCCTGTTCCCAGTGCAATATTTTTATAAGAATCCCAGCGCAATTGCGAACCGGGACGGTTGACGTCGGGGCGCAAGGTCCAGATATTGCCGCCGTCGAGAAATATGGCGCCTTTCAGCCACCAAATGAGCGGGAAACGCAATTCGCCATTGAACTCAAAACGGAAATCGCCGGCCTGGTAATAGGGTTGCAGCACTCTGTCGTCGTAATAACCGCCCGGCCCCAACTGCCGGATTCGCCAGGCGCGTAAACTGGATGGGCCGCCCACAAAAAACTGTTTTACATAGGGCGCATCTTTGGTATCGCCATACGGCACAATGACGCCGGAACCGATGCGCACGGCGCCGATCAGGTCTTTGCGAAATTCGCGGGTGTAGGTTGCATCCAAGTCAAGCCGGAGGTACTGGGCAAAGTCGAGACCTGCGATCGTCCAGGTTTGTTTGCCAAAGGGAAGGCTCCATAAACGGTTGATAGCCAGTTCTTCCAGACCGGAAAGATCGGAATTGAAGCGGAAGGCCCAGCGCTCGCCGAAGCGGTTGGCTTTGCCCGCGTAATTGTAATTGAATGAACGCAAAATAAAACCGGTAAATAACTGGTCGCTGAAACTGCGGGCCAGAAACTCATTGGACACTTTCAGCGTATCGATGAGGCGCAGAATATCGATACCCACCTGGTCGATATTGTACCGGTGTTCTGGGCCGGAGTGAATATCGTAGCCGAAGGAGGTGTTGAACAGGTTGTAGGCAAAAAAATCGGTTACGTTCAGGTAGTTGAAATTCAAGGTAAAACGCGCCTGTCCGTCCGTTTTCATCCGGTTGAACAAGGCCGTCGGAACAACTCGTTTTTGACCCAGGCGAACGGCATGCATACTTCTCCAGAACCCGAAATAGTCGAAAAAGCGCGGAAAAATCAGTTCGTTCTGGAATTTGAATTCCCGGGAAAAAATAAAACGTTTGGCGCCTACCCCAAACTCGATGTTGTACTGCACGTTGGATTGCAGGTGTTCTGCCCCCCGAAACAGGTTGCGGTTGCGAAAGGACAGCGAGGAAGACACGCCCAGCAGGTTGCGGGCCAGCGAAGGCGAGGTCGAGGAGTTGAGGTCGACGTCGGCGCCCAGCGCGAGGCGTTTATTGGGGCGGAAGGAAATGGCTACGTTGATTTTGTCCGGTTGGATGGAATCCTGGTACGGTCGCACGGTCACAAAGCGGAAAACGCCCAGCGCATTGAGGTTGTGGTTGGTTTTATCAAAATCAATTTGCCGGTAGGGCCAGCTCGGCTGCAAGGCAATGGCCTGATAAAGCCGTTCCGGTTTTACCTGAAATTTGGGATCGGCAGAAGCAAAATAGATCCCGTTGATCGTGGTATCCTGGCGGATAGAGGACACATCGGGCAGCAGGCTGGAAAAAACCGCAATATCGCCGAGAGTATAGGTTTTGTGCATCACCGTATCGCCGGGCGTCAGCACTTCCACCGTCACATCCGTTTGCAGGGCTGTGGTATCGCCGGTGAATTCCACAAAATTGGGTGTGAAATAAGCATAACCCCGATTTTTGAGCGCGGTGGTTACCCGCAGTTTTTCGGCGTCAAACACCTGCCCGTTCACCGGATTTCCCCGGTGCAGCAGGGTTTCTCCGGCAGTGAGGTTCAGTACCTGTTGTACCAGGCTGTCCTGACTGGTAAAAGTCACGGAATCAATCACATACGTTTTTCCCAATGTGAGGGTATAGGTCGTTTTGACTTTGTATTGATTGATGGTGTCGGTTTTAAAGGTACAGGCCGCATCGAAGTAGCCGCGTTGGCGCATCTGATTTTCAAAATTCAGGGCGGTTCGTTGCGTGAGCGATTCGTCGTAGATGGTCGGCGGTTCCGCTATCCGGGTCATCACCCATTTGGCAGATTTGGAACTGCGGTTCTGGTACTTGTACCAGAACCATAAACGGGTGCGAAACAGTCCGAATGCGCGTTGATTGGGTTGTTGTTTGTAAAGCCCGTCCAACTGGTACAACAACGGTGTGCGCTCGGAAAAACTCAGTTTGCGTTCCGCTTTGAGTTCGAGCGCATTGGAAACCAGCAGCCGCTCGCCTTTGGCAGTGTCGAGATGCTTCGTAACATTGCAGGCAGAGAACAGGAACCCGGCGAATAAACAGCACAGGAGCGCGCCCATCCGTGGTTTTACCGGATTTGGTTCTGATGACTGGCGGCACTTTGTTGAGTAAAACATGCATTAATTTATATGAGCGGCAAAATTATTTTATGGCAATATAAAACAACGAATTACGGTGTTATCACAAAACCAGAGCAAATTCATCCACGCCCTTCAGGTCAAGAAGTACCGGCAAAAGTATCGAAACTTCATCGTGGAGGGCGAAAAAATGGTGGCCGAACTATTAGGGCAACAACGTTTTGCCGTGGTATCCGTCTGGGGACTGGAACGCTGGGCCGCCGATCATGCGGCAGCGTTACAACCTTTTTTGCAAAACTTTAACCCGGTTACGGACATAGAGTTGCGAAAAATATCTGCGCTCAGTACGCCCAACGCAGTGCTGGCGGTGGCGCAATGGCCCGATGAATGGCCCGATAGCAGCCTGCTGCAATCGGATATTTGCCTGTACCTCGATGGCATGCAGGATCCCGGCAACCTCGGCGCCATCCTCCGCATCGCCGACTGGTTTGGTTTTCCGGCGGTTTTTTGCTCGCCCGATTGTGTCGATGTCTTCAGTCCGAAGGTGGTACAAGCCTCGATGGGCGCTGTTTTCAGGGTGCCCACCCGCGAAATAACACTGCCCGAATTGCTGGCGCCGCTTTCCACTGCACCGCCTGTCATGGGCGCTGTGCTGGGCGGCAGCGATATTTTCAAAACGGCCCTGTCCGCCAATGGACTGCTGGTGATCGGCAACGAAGGACGCGGCATCAGTCCGGCTGTGGATCGCCTGCTTTCCCAGCGCCTGACCATCCCCCGGCACCCGGCCGGCGGCGCGGAATCGCTGAATGCGGCGGTAGCGGCGGGAATTATGGCGGCGTTACTACGGAATCAAGTATTTACCATATAGGCAGGTTTTTTTTACCACATAGAACACATAGATTTCACACATAGGACACATAGATTTCACATATAGAAACTGGTTTTTTTCGTGCTACATTATTATTGCCAAACGCAACGTGAAAATTTGACAACTTTCTAAAAAGTTGTCAAATTTAGCACCTGACCAAAGCTTTATTTGCAACTATTTGGCTATATTCCCTAAACCCAGGTTCACCAGCATCATTGATAATTTCTAGGTGTTCTAGGTGTGAAATCTAAGTGCCTATGTGGTAAAAAAACACGTATCTGTGTGGTAAAGAAAGATGTCCGGCAGCGCAACGAAATTCGGCCCCTATTCCAAAAAAAATAGCTCTAATTTTGCAAATCCTTAATCACACATTTTTAAGATAAAACATTCAAAATCAACTTTCTAATTACAATGATGGACATACGCAAATACCTCCCGCTTATCCTGCTCGGCCTTGGCGCCATCCTCGTTTTCAGTATGTGCGGCTCCTACAACAAGGTGGTCAGTATGGATGAAGGCGTTAAAGGAAAATGGTCTGAAGTAGAAAATCAATACCAACGCCGGATGGACCTGATCGATCAGACGGTTTCGACGGTTAAAGCAGCGGCCAACTACGAACGCCAAACTTTGGAAGCCGTGGTGCAGGCCCGCGCTGCCGCCACTCAGGTCAGAATCGACGCGAATAACCTGAGTCCTGAAGCCATCCAGCGTTTTGAACAGGCGCAGAACAACCTGTACGGCGCGATGAAAAGCCTGTTGGCCGTGTCCGAAGCTTACCCGGAATTGAAAGCCAACCAGAATTTTATCAACCTGCAAACCCAGATTGAAGGCACTGAAAACCGCATCGCTATGGCCCGCCGCAATTTCAACGACGCGGTCAACGGTTTCAATGCTTATATCCGCCGTTTCCCGACGAATCTTTTTGCGGGGATTTTTGGTTTTTCACCAAAAGGATACTTCCAGGCTACACAAGGCTCCGAAACAGCGCCGAACCTGGATGATAAATTCGGACAATAATGACGGATGTTGAGGGGTTGATAGGTTTATGAGTTGATAGGTTTATGGTTTATGAGTTTATGGTTTATACGTTGCCACTCTATAAACC
>JAYSZC010000943.1:0-1146 GCA_043738235.1 Lewinellaceae bacterium
CCCGTTTCATTCAAACCCGAAAACGGCGGCCAGGCGCTCCGTTTCGACGGCGCTTACCACCACCGCTGGTCGCTGCGCTGCCATGCGCCGCAACTGGCCCGCAGTGCGTTTTCTTTCAACGGAAAAACATACACGGTGCTTCCCTGGAATACCCAAACCGAGTCCTTTCATCCAGCGCAGATTTATGCTGATCTGAACGCGGCATGGACGCAACCGGAATGGAGCAGCCTTCGATCTCTCCTTGGCAAATATCCGGTTTGGGTGGCTACCTCTAAAGGGCTGGAACAACTGACGGAACAGAATGCCGCCCGGATTTTCCAGGAGTCGCGCAGCCTGCGGTTCAGCCTGTTTCCGTTTTATAAAATAGACAACCCGAAAAACAGCTTAGTCATCAGCAAAAGCGCTGCGCCCACGCCGCTGCCGTCCGAACTAGAAGGTTCGCTGTTCAGCGAAGGTTTGAAACAATGGGATGCCGCGTCGCTGCGGGTTTTTCACCTGGGCGACGGAGACGATATGACGGCCTACCTGCGTGCCATGCGCGAAAAAAGGGCTGTTTTTTGTGTTTCGGGAAATACGGATTTGCTTGAAAAATACCTGACAGCGCATACATTTCCCAAAAATCTTGAAAATTCAAATACCGTCGCCCTGCCTGAATCGGGTGTGCTGATTGTTGAAAAGGACACGATCGTCGACGGCAAGGCGCCCGATCATTTGTTCCGCTTGTTCGCCTACAATACGGTATTGCGGGAATTGGCCGGGCATTCAACAGCGGAACCGGCGGGTCTCGTTCAATTAGCCGAACAAGCGTATGTCGTGACGCCCATCAGCAGCCTTGTTACCCTGGAAACAAAAGCGGATTACGAGCGATTCGATATAAAACCGACTCTCGGGCTACCATCTTTGGGCAATGCCGGGGCAGTACCGGAACCGCACGAATGGGCACTTATTGTTTTACTGACGATAGGGGCTTTGTTTAGTTATCGGGTATCGGGTCTTCGTTATTAGTACGAATAATGGTAAAAACCTCATCTGTACAATAACCGATAACCAATATGTTGATTTTTTATGCAGTGGTTGTAATTTATTGGATGGCAACAAGCTACCTGCAAAGTGATCTGACTTTTATAGCCGGACTGGGGGTGTTAT
>JAYSZC010000944.1:0-2828 GCA_043738235.1 Lewinellaceae bacterium
CCATTGTCGATCATTCTTTGGATAGGTAAAGTCATCCATAATCCGTTTTTTGAGCCAAATCTATGAAATCACTCTGGTATCACCGCAACAAGTCTATTACGATGCAGGTTGTTCCCGAACCCATAATATGATCAAGAACGGTATCATATTCTCGTGCAATAGTTTTATGAACCATTTGGATAATTTTTGTGGAAATGCGGCACTATGATTTTTGTTGTTACACTATGTCATCAAATGCAAAACGTTGGTCGGATGCGCTTTATCTCTATCCAATCAATTGGAAATGTTTTTGTCTAAGCCTCCTGGCTGTCTCCCAGAAAAATATCTGTTTTTACCTCAATCGGGCTGTATGGATTCGAATTACTCATGGTTGCACAAAGATAGGAATTACAACATTCCAAACAATAAGTTTTTTTCTCTTCGTTCAGACGATTACCTATGACCGCTCAAACAACCACTGCTGGTATCTCCACCGAGATAATAAAGTGCGATATTGGTATCCAAAAGCAATTTAGTTCCATTCATCACGAAGGCGCTTTTGATAAACCAGGGGCTCTTCCTGTAGTTTCAGAATGCCGCAGTACTTTGCCGCTTTTAGTAATTTCCCTGCTGGTAAGCGCCCCAAGGCCTTATTAATTTCCTCTGCGCTCATGCTCTTAGAGATGATAATGGACATATTTTTTAATTTAATGCCGCAAGTTAAGCAGAAAACAGATTTTAAAAAAGCAGTTTATCAAACCATTCCACACCAGGCCAGATTCTTCCCATCATTGGGGCAAACAAAGGCGTAATGAACATTTTTCGCCTCGGCAGGTGTTCATTCTCCTTCTTTGTGCTCTGGCCAATATGGTACAGCCTTTTACGACCGTTCAAACAACCACCAAATCGGCCTCCTGCGTTTCACCGGTTTGTAATTGGTGTGGAGGTAAAGCCGGATATGGGCAATCGCTTCTTCCTCGCTGTCGGTGAATAAAACCAGGCTCAGGTCTTCCGGAGAAATCGTGCCCTTGCTGCGCAAGATCAAATCGCTGCTTTTTTGGCCGATGCGATGCCTGAAAAAATACTTACTTTTAAATTCGCTCCGTCTATTCAACAGCGGATCGAAGTACTTGTAAACAGAAAAAAGAAAGGCTGATAACACTGGAAGAACAAGACGAACTGCAACGGTATTTGGCCTACGATCTGCTTATAGGCCTGGCCAAGGCGCGGGCCAGCAGTTTGTTGGGTTTGCAATGCTGGTAACATGTGGGTCTGATGGTTTTTTACCACAAAGTTTTTTACCACAACGGACACAAAGTGGTTTCACAAATGTCACAAAGCGTAGATTTGACTCGTCCCGTTTGGTATTTCTGTAAATCTGGCATCAACATCACAAATCGCCGGAAGAGGCGTGGTCAACTCTACGCTTTGTGGCATTTGTGAAACCACTTTGTGTCCGTTGTGGTAAAAAAACCTCGTATGGGTATTGATATAGGTAGTTTACGCTACGCGGGGAAAATCCGCGCAAATCCGCCCAATCCGTTAAATCCGTCCAATCCGCGTTGTCCCCATTACTCTACGAGAGAAAAATCCGTGTCTTATCCTTCAAATCCGTGTTCCATCCCTCTACGAGAGAAAAATCCTTCCCATTTATCTCCCGCAATATTGCCACTTTTACTTTCTTCCATTTTCAATCTGTTTTCCCTTACTTTTGCGCCTCGTTTTCAGGTGGTCATAATATCAAGCAAAATCGTTTAGATAAAATTCTTTGCAAATGCTTGATTATCAACACGGATAACGAATAACTAATAACGGATAACTACCTAAACCATGTATCGTACGCATACTTGTGGCGAATTGCGCCTTTCGGATATCAATAAAGAAGTCACCTTAGCCGGCTGGGTGGCCATCGGACGCAACCTCGGCGGGCTCACGTTTGTGGACCTGCGCGACCGCTATGGCATTACGCAACTCGTGTTCGACATGGACGACAACGCCGAACTCTGCGAACGCGCGCGCCGACTGGGCCGCGAATTTGTAATACAGGCAAGCGGAACCGTGCGCGAACGCACCAGCAAAAACGCCGACCGCGACACGGGCGCGATCGAAATCCGTGTCACGGAATTCAAGGTGCTGAACGCTGCCAAAACGCCGCCATTCACCATTCAGGACGATACCGACGGCGGCGACGACCTCCGTATGAAATACCGTTACCTCGACCTGCGCCGCAATGCCGTGCAGCGCAACCTGCTGTTTCGCTCCAATCTGGCGATTGAAACGCGCAAATACTTAGCCGGGCAAGGATTTGTAGAGGTAGAAACGCCGAATCTGATCAAGTCGACCCCGGAAGGCGCCCGCGACTTCGTGGTGCCCAGCCGCATGAACAAAGGGCAGTTTTACGCCCTGCCGCAGTCGCCCCAGACCTTCAAACAGATACTGATGGTGGCCGGTTTTGATAAATATTTCCAGATTGTCAAATGTTTCCGCGACGAAGACCTGCGCGCCGACCGCCAGCCCGAATTTACCCAGATCGACTGCGAGATGTCCTTCATCCACCAGGAAGATATCCTGAACACATTTGAAGGACTGACACAATACCTGTTCCAGGAAGTGTTGGGCATTACACTCGGCGACTTTCCCCGCATGACCTACGACGAAGCCATGCTGCGATACGGTTCTGATAAACCGGACCT
Organism: Lewinellaceae bacterium; assembly: GCA_043738235.1. Taxonomy (GTDB): domain Bacteria; phylum Bacteroidota; class Bacteroidia; order Chitinophagales; family Saprospiraceae; genus M3007. Next base: position 2,673 of record JAYSZC010000944.1, read on the forward strand.
GCGCTTCGGGATGGAATTTGTGGAACTGACCCACTTGGCCAAAGGCAAAGGTTTCCCGGTGTTCGACAGCGCCGAATCGGTGATCGCGATCTGCGCGCCGGGTTGTGCCGAATACACGCGCAAACAACTCGATGAACTGACCGAGTGGATGAAGCG
>JAYSZC010000945.1:0-2820 GCA_043738235.1 Lewinellaceae bacterium
GAAAAATTTCGGGCGTACAAAACTTTCGCACACAAACCCTTGGCTACTTCAATGCACTGTTGTACTTTTGCCGCCGCTAAGCCCGGATGGATAGGCAATAACTGCCGTTTGACCCTCTGAAATTCGAGTATGGCGTGTTTCTAATGATGAATGATGAACGATGAATGATGAATATTTTCATCATCTGTTGTTCGGAAATTCATCATTTATCATTCATCAATCATCATTACAAGAAAATGGCAGTCTATTACAACAAGGAAAAAATCGCCGAAATCGTAAAGCAATACGCCGGCGACGAAAAAAACACCGGTAACACCGAAGCGCAAATCGCGCTGCTGACCTACCGCATCGAAAGCCTTTCGGCACACCTTCGCATCAATAAAAAAGACCACTCTACCCGCCGTTCCCTGCTTACTATGGTAGGCCAGCGCAAAAGCCTGCTTTCTTACTACGCGAAAAAGGACATTTACAAATACCGTGCACTGATCGAGAAACTTGGTCTGCGTAAGTAAAAATAAGTCGTCAGTCCGAAGTCGTTAGTGCGAAGTCCTTTCAACCCAGACATTGGTTTAAACGACTTCGGACTGACGACTTTTATAACCGCTCTGAATGGAGCAAACATTGCCATTTGCTGAGGAATTAAATCGGAAGCAAGGACAGATTGTCAGAAACGGGGATATTATCTTCCCCCACACAAAGAAAACAGGGATGAGGAGAGAGGAATCAGGGATGAGGAATCAGTTATGAAGGATGAGTTAATTTGCACTCACATTTTCATAATTCATTCCTCATCCTTCATCCCTCATTCCTCTCTCCTCATCCCTATTTTCTTTGTGTGATTTTTTCGGTTTTTGACCCGCTTTCCCACTGCTTCGATTGTTGGAATCCTGTGTTACGGTCCAACTCCTTCGTGCAAATTTCGGCCGGGTTTGCTGTTTTCGGGGCATAAATTCATTTTTTGATATGGGAAAACAAATCCCGCTCCGTACCACGTTCAACCTGCCGGATGGACGTGAAGTTGTGCTTGAAACCGGTAAGTTAGCCGCTCAAGCCGATGGCTCCGTACTTGTCCGCCTGGGTGATACCATGCTGCTTTGTACGGTAGTCAGCATGAAGAAAGCCAAAGAAGGCCAGCCTTTTTTCCCGCTTTCTGTGGATTACCAGGAAAAATTTGCCGCAGTGGGTCGTATCCCGGGCAATTTCTTTCGCCGCGAAAGCAGGTTGTCCGACTACGAAATCCTCATTAGCCGTCTCGTCGACCGCGCCCTGCGCCCGCTCTTCCCCGATGGCTACATGAACGAGACACAGGTGATTATCAACCTGATTTCTGCCGACAAAGACGAAATGCCCGATGCACTGGCCGGACTTGCCTGTTCGGCAGCCGTGGCAGTCAGCGACATTCCGGTGGAAGCCCTTTTCTCCGAAGTGCGCGTTGCCCGTATCGATGGCAAATTTGTTGTCAACCCGGGCCGCAAAGCCCTGGAAAAGGCAGATATGGATTTTATCGTGGCCGCTACCAAACACGATATTACGATGGTGGAAGGCGAAGCCAACGAATGCCAGGAAGCAGACCTGGTAGAAGCCATGAAACTCGGACACGAAGCCATCAAAGTACAGATTGCCGCACAGGAACGCCTCGCTGAATTAGTCGGTGAAAAGGCGCTCGTGAAACGCGCGATTCCGGAAGTTCCACAACACGAAGAACTGAAAAAACGCATCGAAGCGCTGGTCAGCGCCGACATTTATGCGTTGGCCCGCAGCGCTTCCGACAAAGACACCCGCAAATCGCGGATTGACGAAATCAAGGAAGCCGCTATCCTCAAAGTAACCGAAGAGTTTGGCGAAGAAGTGATGAAAGAATGGGGCGCTATGGCAAATATGTATTTTGACAAAGCCAAAAAGCATATCATCCGCGATGTGGTTCTGACCGACCTGGCGCGGCTCGACGGTCGCAAAACCGACGAAGTCCGCCCGATCTGGTGCGAAGTGGATTACCTGCCCAGCACCCACGGCTCTGCGGTGTTTACCCGTGGTGAAACGCAGTCCCTGACTTCCCTGACATTGGGTACCAAAAATGACGAAGCGCTGATTGATATTGCCCTCGATCCGCACGACGATAAATTTATCCTGCACTACAATTTCCCGCCATACAGCACCGGTGAAGTAAAACCGATGCGCGGCCCGGGTCGCCGCGAAGTAGGCCACGCCAACCTCGCAGGCCGCTCTATCCGCAAAGTGATGCCGAAAGATTTCCCGTACACGGTGCGTATCGTATCGGATATCCTGGAGTCGAACGGTTCTTCCTCTATGGCTACCGTGTGCGCAGGCACACTGGCTCTGATGGACGGTGGCGTACAGATCACTGCGCCGGTAGCAGGTATTGCCATGGGCGCTATTGCCGACGACAAAGGCCGCATTGCTATCCTGTCCGACATTCTCGGCGACGAAGATGCATTGGGCGATATGGACTTCAAAGTAACCGGCACGGCCAAGGGCATCACCGGTACGCAGATGGACATCAAAATCGACGGAATGCCATACGAGATGCTGAACAAAGCGCTCCTGCAGGCACGTGCAGGCCGTATACATATCCTCGGCGAAATGGCGAAAGCCCTGGAAACCTCGCGCGAAGACCTCAAGCCGCACGCACCACGTGTGATGGAATTCCGCATTGCCCGCGACTTTATCGGCGCGGTCATCGGACCAGGCGGTAAAGTGATCCAGGAAATGCAGCGCAATACCGGTACCACCATCTCCATCACAGAAGATGAACAAGGCGGTATTGTATCGATTTTCAGCCCCGACAAAACGGCCATCGAT
>JAYSZC010000946.1:0-1141 GCA_043738235.1 Lewinellaceae bacterium
CCCCGACATCACGCACTGGAAGCACAAGCGCCTCGATCTTTCTCCTGTTTTATACAAGGAACCCGACAGCGACAATACCGGACTTTACTGCCAGGAATCGCAGGATCACGGATTGAAGGATATTCTCGACTGGAAATTGCTGGAAGCGGCCAAACCCGCTCTCGAACAGCAAACGCCGGTTCGCGCCGAATTCAACGTCATCAATACCGACCGGGCGCTCGGTACCTTGTTGTCCAATGAAATTACCAAACGCTACCGGGCCGCAGGACTGCCCGACAATACCATTCATTTCAAATTCACCGGAACGGCGGGCCAGAGTTTTGCGGCATTTAATACCAGCGGCGTAACGATGGAACTGGAAGGTGATGCCAATGACTACTTCGGCAAAGGTCTGAGCGGCGCCAAACTGATTATTTACCCGGATCGCAGTTCCGGTTTTGTGCCGGAAGAAAACAGCATCATCGGGAACGTCGCTTTTTACGGCGCGACTTCCGGCGAGGCTTATATCCGGGGCAAAGCGGGCGAGCGCTTTTGTGTGCGCAATTCCGGCGCCCGGGTGGTGGTGGAAGGTATCGGCGATCACGGTTGTGAATACATGACCGGTGGCAAAGTGGTTATTCTCGGTCAGACCGGGCGCAATTTCGGCGCAGGTATGAGCGGCGGCATCGCTTATGTGTGGGATACGCAAAAAACCTTTGCCGGTCAATGCAACGCGGAAATGATCGACCTGGATCCACTGGACGCTAATGATATAAAGTTACTGCACACCATGCTCGAACGGCACCTCCGGTTTACGGGCAGCAGCATCGCCGCTTTTATACTGAAAGACCTAAACAATCAATTGGGCAATTTCGTCAAGGTATTTCCGAAAGATTACAAGAGAGCACTGGCGGAAAAAGAAGTGAGAGGTGAGAAAGTGAGAGGGTGAGAAACATCCCCTTTGGCCGCTCTTATGATTTTTGATTTGGTTTTTCAGGCCTGTAATTGTGAGTTGTGAGTTGTGAGTGGCATTTCGTTAAAGTATTATTGAGTTCTTTCTTCTAACGAGATGCCACTCACGACTCACAACTCACAACTCACAATTACAGGCCTGAAAAACCAAATCAAAAATCATAAGAGCGGCCAAAGGGGATGTTTCTCA
>JAYSZC010000947.1:0-1140 GCA_043738235.1 Lewinellaceae bacterium
GTAAAAAAACTATGCGGTAAAAAAAAATTGGCCATAAACTTGCAGCATTCAATTCAACCCTGTACGTTTGCACCGTAACAGTACAACAGTACATCATGAACAACAGTCGCACATTTTATTTTGGTTTCTGTTTTTTCTATTTCTTTTTTGGAAAGAGGAAAGGGAACTACCTGTGCGATTCAGTATAAATAAGTTACTGAAAATCAACATACAAGGGAGTTCCTGAACATCAGGAACTCCCTTTTTTTTCGTTTTTTTTAAACCACTGCAATGTCAGATTCATCAGCATCGTCCACGACGGTTCCAGCACAGAAACCACTTACCAGGCCCGGCGTACCGGGGCAGCGCATCGCTATCCAGGGCGTGCGCGGCGCTTTTCACGAAATAGCGGCCAGGCAGTTTTTTGGCGAAAGTATCGAGGTTGTTTCCGCCCTGTCGTTTCCCATTCTTTTTGAAAAATCAGCGGACCCCCAACAAACAGACGCAGGGATACTTGCTATTGAAAATAGCATCGCAGGAAGCATTCTCGGCAATTACAATCTGCTGGAAAACAGTGATTTAGTGGTAGTTGGCGAAGTGTACCTCCGCATTCAGCAGAACTTGCTTGCCTTGCCCGGCACACCGATGGATCAGTTGCGCGAAGTGCATTCACACCCCATGGCGTTGGCGCAATGCAGCGAATTTTTTAAACAATACCCGCGCATCCGGCTGGTCGAATCCGAAGACACCGCAGAAAGCGCCGCCCGGATCGTGCGCCACCGCGCCAAACATATCGGCGCCATCGCCAGCACATTGGCCGCTGACATATACGGCCTGACGATTCTGGCGCCTGCTATTGAAACCGTTCCTGAAAATTTTACCCGTTTCTTAGCCATACGGCGCAATACAGAATCTGCGCCGGTGCAACACGCCAATAAAGCCTCTGTTTGTTTTAATACAGGTCACCAACCCGGGAGCCTGGCTGAAATACTGACCCTCTTGGCCACGATGGGCGCGAACCTGACCAAAATCCAGTCGGCGCCGCTGCTTGGCCGCCCCTGGGAATATCGCTTTTTTGTCGATTTCACCGCTTTCCCGGATAGCATAGGACATATTATCGAATCATTGAAAGTAAAAACGATGGACTTCCAGGTGTTGGGG
>JAYSZC010000948.1:0-2817 GCA_043738235.1 Lewinellaceae bacterium
CCCGTCACTTCACTGGCTACCGTGAACAACGCGATGACTAATCCGGTCATCAGCGCTGCAAAAGCGCCGTCGGCATTGGCCCTTTTCCAGAACAGCCCAATCAGAAATATAGCGACGACCGGCGGGCTAATCAGCGCCAGAACGCCTTGCATGTAGTTCATCAGCGATTCGAAATTAGCGATTTGCGGCGCCCAGGCGACCGTAATGACCATAAAAAATACCGTGGAAATCTGACCGGCCCGAACAAGCCCTTTGGAATCCATATTCGGCCGGAATTTCTGTACAAAGTCCATCGTGACCAGGGTACTGGCCGAATTGAGTGTCGCACTCACCGCCGATGCCATGGCCGCCAGAAAACCTGCCACGACTAAGCCGACCAGACCTGCCGGCAACAACTGGAACACCAGGGTGGGGTAAGCGCCATCCGCAAAGTTTTTTAACTGACCGGCGTACATATCCTGCAAATTCGGGTACAATTTCAGTGCCGCCAGGCCGGGGAAAACGAGCAAAAACAGGATCGGAATTTTTAACAATGCTGCAAACAAGGCGCCTTTTCGGGCCTCGTTTGCATTGCGGGCACTCAGGGCGCGCTGCACGATAAACTGGTTGTTGCACCAAAAATAAAAGCCCAGCAAGGGCACGCCCAGCAGCAGACCCGGCCAGGGCATATCGGGGTGATCGATCGGCTGCACGAGGTGCATAAACGACGGATCCTTGGCATTTGCATGTGCCACGATCGCATCATAACCTCCTGCCTTATCGTACACGATGAAGCATAAAATCACCGCCGAAATCAGCAAAATAATGGTGTTCACCATTTCCGTCCGCATCACGGACGACAGTCCGCCGAAAATCGTGTAGCCCGCTGCAAATACGGCTAACAAACTGACAATCAATAAGGTATTTGCTTCCGGGTAGACTAATTTGGCAATAACTACCCCGGCAAACAACGTCCCGGCCGTGTCGATAAATATATTGCCGACCAGGGTAATAAAGGAAAAATAGTAGCGCGAGCGCACATCATACCTTTTTTCAAAATACTCCGGCATGGTGTACACCTGCGACTTGAGGTAAAACGGCAGGATAAACACACAGAAAAAGGTGAGTACCACCGAGGCCATCCATTCGTAATTGAAAAATACAATCCCGCCTTTGTACGCGCCGCCGGTAATCGCAATCAAGGAGTTGGAAGAAATATTGGCCGAAAACATCGAGATGCCGATGACATACCAGGGCATGTTGCGCCCTGCCAAAAAATACTCTTCCGAACTACCCGCTTTCCGATGATAAAATCCATAAGCCACTATCACAGCGATATATCCGACAATAATGACTAAGTCGAGGGTGGTAAATGTAAAATTCATAAAGTGACAATAGGTTTAGTAAATGCCGGCAATGTTATGCAAAGATTTTTAAATCTGCTACAAAATACTGAAATTCAGCACGATCTTGTTTGATTGCACGGCCAAAACAGGTTTAAACCTAATTTAGTAAGTATATCAGGGAAAATAGTTTAGATTAAATTCTTTACAAATGCTTGAATATCAACTCTGATAACCAATAACTAATAACGGATAACTACTTGCTTTCCCGTTCTTTGCAGCTTCAAATGTAAAACAACGACATGCCTTCCCGCCCGCCTTCTTCTTTCGACTGGTTTTTGATGTTTGTATTAGCCGCCGTTTGGGGCGCATCCTTTTTGTTTATCAAACATTCGGTACAAATTTTCAACCCCATACAAATGGCTATGTGGCGCATGGTGATGGCCACTTTATTGTACCTGCCAATCGCTGCTGCATTCTGGTCTAAAATCGACTGGACGCGCTGGAAATCGCTGCTGATCGTCGCTTTTTGCGGCTCGGCTATTCCCAATTTTCTTTTTGCCCTGGCCCAGCAGCATGTCAACAGCAGCCTGGCCGGTGTGCTGAATTCGCTCACGCCGCTGTTCACCCTGCTACTCGGCGTGGCCTTTTTTAAAATGGATTTTACCCGGAGTAAAGTGCTGGGCGTTACGCTCGGACTCGCCGGCGCTTTTATCCTGATCCTTTTCAACAGCAAAAGCGCGGTCAGCGGCAATGCCTTTTTTGCAGGACTCTGTGCGCTCGCCACGGTATGTTACGCCATCAATGCCAATGTGGTCAATAAAAACCTGCGCGATATGCACCCGGCAAGTATCGCTTCGGCAGCATTTGTGCTCACCGGACTCTTTTTTATCATCGGACTATGGTGGTCGGGCGGTTGGCAGGCCGCACAACAACACGAAGAAGGTCTGGAAGGCCTCGGATATATTTTTTACTTAGCGGCTATCGGCACGGTGGGAGGTTCTATTTTATACTACTGGCTGCTACAACGCACGACGGCGGTTTTTGCCACTTCAGTCACCTACATTTTGCCCATCGTCGCCATGGTGCTGGGCGCTTTCGACGGAGAAGTCCTCGGCCCCATCGACATGGTCGGAGCAGCCGTAATTTTAACGGGGGTGTATATTGCGCGGAAATGAGCGGGTGTTTCAGGACCTTTTTCATTTCACAAAAATATTCCAGTGGCATCGGGGGTGCCACATAAACAGTTTATTGCCCTCTCTTTATTGGAGAACCACAAGTTGGCTTCCGTAAAATTCAACGGGCTGCTGCGTTTCCTTCTTTTGATAAATTTTTGTGGTGAACAGGTATGTGCCCGGCTTCAAATTTTGAAGTCCATAAACAGGAATAATGAACCGGTCTGCCGTAGGTATTTGATTGTTTACTGTTCCGATAACAACCGTTTGATTGTCTTCCAGCCTTCTGGCGGTCGCCCTGGCCTCGAAAAGGTGAGATT
>JAYSZC010000949.1:0-2815 GCA_043738235.1 Lewinellaceae bacterium
AATGCCTTGCAGTATCGCATTGCGCGTCTGGGACGATTGAACAGACAGGACAGCCTGCTCCAGTCGATTGCAAGCGCCGCTGCCCGACAATTTGAACAAGGGCAGATAGATGCCGTTGCGAGCCGGTTTGCGGCACTGCAGGCCACTGTACTGCATACGCAACTGCGCCAGGCACAACGGGATGTCGCCATTTCCGAACAACAACTGCAACTGCTGACCGGTATTGCCGGCCCGATTGTCCCGGAACCCTGGGTGAAATGGGAAACAGGGCAGTTACCGGATTCATTGCAATGGGACAAAAATCCAGCCCTGCAAGCCCTTCGGCAGGAAACGGTCATCGCCGATCAACAGGTGGCTGTGGAAAAAAGCGCAACCTGGCCGCAATTCACGCTCGGCTATATCAATCAGGGTGAGCGCAACAGCCCTGTCGTCAACCGCTTCAACGCAGGTGTAAGCGTACCGCTATGGCGCAAACAATACCGTTCCAGGATAGACGCCGCTCTGACAGGTGTGGAAATCGCCCGTCAAAACCTGGCCGCACAATCGCTGCAAACCGGGGTGGAATGGAGCAGGGCCGTTGCTGAAGTGGAACAAACAAGCCGGGCGCTTGCAGATTATGAGCAACAGGTATTGCCAAGCGCACAAGCGCTGGCAGATGCATCGCGGCGTATGTTCGAAGGCGGTTTGAGCGATCTGCCCACGTACCTGCGCCACAGCATCGAAGTGCTGAACCTGGAACTGGCCTATTGGGATTTGTTTGCGGGTTACCGGGAAGCGCAGTTGAAATTGCGTTTTATCGCGGGCAATTTGTAGTCAAAATGTTGATTATCAAAGAAAAAGAAAAATCATGCTCAATGCGCTGATAAAATTTTCCCTCCAAAATCGCTTGCTGGTCGTGGCATTCGCCGCCTTGGTAATGGTGTACGGGGCATTTACGATCAGGAATCTTCCGGTCGACGTATTGCCCGATCTGAATCGCCCGCAAGTGACGATTTTCCTGGAAGCCAACGGTATGGCGCCCGAGGAGATTGAAACACAGGTTGTGACACCTGTGGAGGTTGCCATGAACGGCGCGCCGGGCGTCGAACGGGTACGAAGCAGTTCGGGTGTCGGCATCGGATTGGTATTTGTGGAGTTCGACTGGGATATGGACGTATACCGTGCCAGGCAATTGGTTTCCGAAAAACTGCAAACCGTCGTCATGCCGGAAGGTATCACGCCGGTCATGGGGCCTATTTCAAGCGTCATGGGGCAGATTATGTTGATCGGAGTGACGGCGGATTCCACACCTGCTTCCGAACTGCGCACGTTGGCTGATTTCACGATCCGGCGACGGCTGATGAGTATCAAGGGGGTGAGTCAGGTGATCCCGATCGGGGGTGAACGTTTGCAATACCAGGTGTTGCTGAGTACGCAACGCCTCAAACAATATAACCTGTCCATTGATGCAGTCGATGCAGCTTTGCGGCAGAGCAACCTGAACAGTACCGGCGGTTTTTACGACCGGCACGGCTCTGAAGTACTGATCCGCAATCTCGGACGCGCAGATGACCTGGACGACCTGAAAAATACGGTGGTCTCTAACCGCGAAGGTTTGCCGGTATTGCTGTCAGACGTGGCGGAAGTGCGGTTGGGCGCCGCCGTCAAACGCGGCGATGCCGGCGTGAACGGCAAACCCGCTGTTATCCTGACCGTCGAAAAACAACCCGGCACAAGCACGGTCGCCTTGACCGACGAAGTGGAACGGGCTTTGGCTGAACTGCAATCCTCCCTTCCGCCGGACGTACAGTTGAACTCCAAAATTTTTCAACAGAAAAACTTCATTGTCAATTCCTTAAAAAATGTAGAAGAGGCCCTGCGCGACGGATTTATCCTGGTAGTAATCGTCCTGTTTTTGTTTCTGCTCAATTTCAGAACAACGGCCATCACACTCACGGCCATCCCACTTTCCTTAGTAATAACGGCGATCGTATTTAATATTTTTGGAATATCCATCAATACGCTGACGCTGGGAGGGTTGGCTATTGCGGTTGGCGAATTGGTCGACGACGCCATCGTGGATGTGGAAAATGTGTTCCGGCGGCTGCGGGAAAACAGCGGGCTGGAGACACCTCGCCCCGTTTTGCAAGTGGTGTATGAAGCCAGTTCGGAGGTGCGCAATTCAATCGTTTATGCGACCATTATTGTGATTCTGGTATTTATCCCGCTTTTTTACCTGCAAGGCATCGAGGGTCGGATTTTCGCGCCGTTGGGTATCGCTTACATCACCAGTATCGCGGCATCCTTGCTGGTGTCGCTTACCGTAACACCTGCACTTTGTTCGTTTTTATTGAACAACATCGGAAAAAAGCAGGAACAGGACAGCGCATTGGTACGCTGGCTCAAAAAGCAGGACGAAAGCCTACTGAACGCTACCCTCGACAATCCGCGGCCGGTTGTACTGGCTGCCGGAGCCATGATCGTGGCGGCCATTGCCATTGTACCGTTTTTTGGTACGGAATTCCTTCCACCGTTTAACGAAGGTTCTTTTACAGTTAACCTTTCGTCGCCGCCGGGTACCTCACTGGAAGAAAGTGATAAAATCGGGTTGGTCGCGGAAAAACTGATTATGAAAGTACCCGATGTGGCTTATGCCAGCCGCCGAACCGGGCGCGCCGAACTGGATGAACATGTGGAGCCGCCGAGTAATTCGGAGATCGAAATTGAACTCAAACCCGACGCCCGCCCCCGCGACGCCGTACTGGCCGATATTCGGAGAGAATTGACGGCACTGGCAGGAACTTCCGTCAATATCGGTCAGCCTATTTCCCACCGG
>JAYSZC010000950.1:0-7116 GCA_043738235.1 Lewinellaceae bacterium
CCCATTTTCACCACCTGCGTCGGCGCCATCATTTCATTGCGCACGCCGATTTGTCGCAGGGTGTTTTTGGCCACATGCATAAAGGCTTCAGACACCGTCGTACCCGTCTGCAAAACCGCCGGCTTACCATCGTCGCCGCCTTCACGGATGCTTTGCACCAGGGGTATTTGTCCGAGCAACACGGAATGGCTTTCCAGGGCAAGTCTTTTACCGCCGCCCTGCCCGAATATAAAGTATTTATTATCAGGAAGTTCTGCTGGCGTAAACCAGGCCATGTTCTCCACAACGCCCAGAATCGGGACATTGATTTGCGGCAGCAAAAACATATTCATTGCCTTGATCGCATCTGACAAGGCCACTTCCTGGGGAGTAGTGACCAGCACCACGCCGGTGATCGGAGCGGTTTGCACGAGGGTGAGTTGTACGTCGCCTGTGCCCGGTGGCAGGTCCACGATCAGGAAATCCAGCGGTTCCCAAAGCACGTCATTAAAAAACTGTTTAATAATAGCAGCCAATCGCGGGCCGCGCAGCACGACGGCCTGCTCCGGTTCAATGATATTTCCGATGCTGATAGTGGGCATTCCGAAGGCCATTAGGGGTACCATTTTGGCCTTGCCCGTCACGTCCTGAATTTTAGGTCTTTGTCCGGTCAGGCCCAGCATCGTGGGAATACTTGGGCCGTACACATCGGCATCCATCAGGCCTACGCGGGCGCCGAGTTGTTGCAGACCCAGGGCGAGATTGACGGAGACTGTACTTTTTCCCACGCCGCCTTTGCCCGAGGCTACGGCGATAATATTTTTGATATGCGGTACAGTGCTGCTGCTTTCCTGGCTGTTGGGCGTACGCGCAATAAAATGCGCATTCACCTGAGCCTGCGGAAATACCTTTAACACGGCTTCGATGCAGGCAAAGTTGAGTTCGGCTTTCCCATGCATCTGAAGTGAAGGAACAGCCAATTTAAAATTAATGCTATTGCCCTGAATATCAAGGTCTTGTACCATTCCTTTCGAGACAATATCCTGACCGGTTTGTGGGTCGCGCACCTGGCGCAGGGCAGCGAAAATTTGTTCTGAGTTCATATTTATTCAGTACCTGTACCGGCTGCTTTAGCTGTCGGATGTCCAATAAATTGCACAATTTTTTTGCAATAATACGAGCTTCAACCCATACGAAGCGGCTTTGTTCAAGGGTTACTTGTATCTCAACTTAAACGCCACAGTTTTCACCCGTTTAGTCGGGATACCTTCGGCTGTTGTTTCTTCCAAAATCATTGCCTGCGCCTCCGGCAGTTCAAAAACCGCCTGCATATTGCGTATTCTGGCTGCGGGCACGCCATTGGTTTTTAAATGCGAAATCCAGTAATCGAGTGATTGTCTGGAAAGCGCTTCTGACAGGATGATATTCAAAGCCACTCTGTTTTGAACCCGCGCGCTATTGTTTGAATAATCAGGGTTTTCAGACAAAGTATTCATTTCCAGACAATTGCACAGTTGCCGGAACTGGCGCTCCGTTCCCACGGCCAACAAAAGCATCTGCCCGTCCGCGCATTCGAACAAATCCCCGTAAGGCGCAATATTCGGGTGCCGGGTGCCCATGCGCTGCGGAATATAGCCGTTCATCAGGTAATTGCCGGCCTGATTGGCCAAAGAGGCGAGTGCGGACTCCATAAGCGAGGTACTGACGGTGGCGCCTTCTCCCGTCCGCTCCCTGTGTAATAATGCAAGCAAAATGGCCTCTTTCAACTGATGCGCGGCCAGAATGTCGATTAATGCGACCGGCATTTTTACCGGCATTCGATCCGGTTCACCATTCATGTACATAAAACCCGCTTCTGCCTGTAATACAGCATCAAAAGCGGGACTTTCATCTTCTTCATCTGCAAAAGAACTCAACTGAGCATAGATCAAACGAGAATTTTTATGGCACAGCGATTGTGCATCGACACCCATGCGACGAGCAGAGGAGGGTTTAAAATTGGAGATCACCACATCGGCGGCGATGGCCATTTCTATGGCCTTTTGCCGGTCAACGGGATCGCCGAGGTCAAGGAACAGGTGCTTTTTACCCCAATTCACACTACACCAGTAGGCAGAAATGGGTGATTCGGGTGGTTCGGAATGGTGTTTCCAGCCCCGCGTGACATCGCCGCCGGTCGTTTTGTTTTCAATTTTAATGACCTCGGCGCCCAGTTCGGCAAAAAACATACCCACTGCCGGACCGGCCAGTACACTGGCAAATTCCACAACTTTCAAACCTGAAAAAAACTTATCTTGCATAAAAAATTACGGGTTTGGAAGCCCTTCCTGTTATGAAAATTTTTACCACAGATCAAATCCGGGCATGGGATCAATACACGATTCAAAACGAACCGATTCCTTCTGTTGAACTGATGAATCGCGCTGCACGGGCTTTTTCGGCCTGGTTCATCGATCATTACCCGGATACCAACCGCCCTGTCGTCATTATTGCAGGAACAGGCAACAACGGCGGCGACGGACTGGCGGTAACCCGGTACCTGCACCAGTTCTTTTACGAGGCGAAGGTATTGGTTTACCACTTCGGCGAAAAAAAAAGTGCCGATTTTGAAGAACAGGTACTTTCCATGCCTTTGCACGATGTGCTGGAGCTCAACTGGTATGACCACACGGAACACTTTCCGATCATCGACCCCAGGGCTGTGCTGATTGACGCCCTTTTCGGCTCCGGTTTGAATCGCCCCCTGTCAGGAAATTGGGCAAAAGTGGTGGAGTGGATCAATCATTTGCCCAATGAAGTGGTTTCAATTGATATGCCCAGCGGTTTGTTTGCAGATCAGACGAGCGAAGGCAATACGGTAGTTCAGGCGGAAAGAACCTTCAGTTTTGAAACACCCAAACACGCCTTCTTTTTCCCGGAAAATGCAGATCGGGTGGGGGAGTGGACTTCCGGCAGCATCGGTCTGCACCCCGATTTTGCGGCTAAAACATCCACATCATTTCACTACCTGACGGCAGCGGACATACATCCAATATACGTACCCCGCAAAAAATTCGCGCACAAAGGCGCCTACGGTCACACTTTGCTGGTCAGCGGAAGTTACGGAAAAATGGGAGCTGCTGTGCTGGCTGCTAAAGCCTGTTTGCGCGCAGGCGTCGGTTTATTGACCGTTCATGCACCCCGCAGCGGTTTTCTGGTTATCCAGTCTGAAGTGCCGGAAGCCATGTTTAGCGCCGATCACCGGGCTATTTTTTGTACGGAAATACCCGAGCCGGCAAAATATACAAACATTGGCATCGGCCCCGGGCTAGGTACAGCCCCGGAAACCATGGCCGGTTTGGAACGATTGTTACAAGAGGTGGAACGCCCGGTCGTACTCGACGCAGACGCTCTAAATATGCTGGCAGCAAACCCTGCCTGGTGGAAATATATACCTGAAAAATCTATCCTGACCCCACATCCCAAAGAATTTGAACGTTTGTTTGGCAAGGCGGACAACGATTTTGCCAGAAATGAGCTGCAACGGCGTAAAGCGCAGGAACACCAGGTTTTTATTGTGCTGAAAGGGGCGCATACAGCTATTGCGGCGCCGGACGGTACCTGCTGGTTCAACTCGACCGGCAATCCGGGAATGGCCACCGGCGGTTCAGGGGATGTATTGACAGGGATACTTGCCGGTCTTTTAGCCCAGGGTTATTCATCGCTTTCGGCTTGTTTGTTAGGGGTATATTTACACGGATTGGCAGGCGATATGGCGACCGCTGATGTGGGACAGGAGGCGCTTACGGCAGGAGATGTGGTAGCGTATCTTGGAAAAGCCTGGAAAATAACAGGGATGAGGGATGAGGATTGAGGAATAAAAAAATGCGCCCCTGAAAGTGAGAGGCGCATTTTTTTATTACTAAGTTGAAATCAGTTTGAGTTATTTTATTACAAATGCCTGACTATCAAGCCTGATAACGAATAACTGATAACAAATAACTTAAGCGAGGAGTGCTTCAATTTTATCCTTCAGAACCTGTTTGGTTTGTGCGCCGACGACTTTGTCCCTCAGTTCACCATTTTTGAAAATGAGGAAAGTAGGAATGCCGCGTACATTGTACTGTGTAGGTACCTCCGGGTTGTCATCTACATTCAGTTTGCCAATGACAGCGCGCCCTTCGTATTCTGCAGACAGTTCGTCAATCACTGGGGTCATAATTTTGCAGGGGCCACACCATTCAGCCCAAAGGTCTACCAGGGTCACTTTATCGCTGCCGATTACTTCCTTTTGGAAGCTTGCATCAGAAAATTCGTATGCCATATTCAATAATTATTTGAGATGTGAAAATGCGATGTTGAAAAAATTTGGGGCTATAACACGTTTTTGACTGTTTTGGTTGCAAAGATAACAGAATCAAGCCGGGCACATCAAAAGAGTCCGTGGAAATGTCCGTTGAAAAACATTTTGAATGCGCTTAACTGCCAAACGTGTACCGAAACCAGCCGGCCATTTGCGTAAAAAAGTCCAGAATCAGGGAAGGTTGCAGAATTAAAGGGAAGAAAAAACCGAACACGGCGCCAAAAAAGTGTGCGGTATGGTCGATGTTATCCTGGCCTTTATTGGCGGCATAGTTGCTGTACCAGAGGTATAAAATACCAAAAATAAAACCGGGAATAGGGATAGGGATTAAAAACAGCATAATTCCGATTGTTGGATCCAGCAGGATAGCGGCAAAAAGCACCGCCGCAGTGGCCCCGGAGGCGCCGATGCTTGCAAAACCCGCCGTGTTGCGGTAGCGATAAAATGTGGCGGACGATGATGCCGCCAATGCCAAGATATAAAAAAGCAGGTACACCACTAATCCGGCTACTCCAAACAGGCTGAAAAACCATTCTTCCACATAGCGCCCGAAAAAGAAGAGCGTGAACATGTTGAAAATCAGGTGCATAAAGTCGCCATGCAGCAGTCCGCCGGTAATCCAGCGGTAATACTCGCCACGACGGGCTTCCTGGTATGGCCAGTGCCGCAATTTATACATCAAATCGCCATTGTTGAAAGCAATAATGGAAATCAAAGAGGTGATGGCGATAATGATAATGGTCATGTTCATGGTTGCTTAGTTATCTGTTATTGGTTATCAGTTATCCGTTATCGGTTTTTCAGGCTGAAATGGAGTAGAGGAGTTCAATTCATTTCCCTATGCCGAACCGGATAACAGATAACCGATAACTACTAACCATTATGGTATGGTTCGTTTTTTAAAATCGTCATAGCGCGGTACAGTTGTTCCAGAAAAAACAAACGCACCATCTGGTGGCTGAAAGTCAGTTTGGAAAGTGCCAGTTGTTCGTTTGCGCGGGCATACACCTCAGGTGAAAAACCGAACGCGCCACCGATCAGAAAAATCATTTTGCGTTGAGAAGCCGACAAACGGCGTTCGAGCCAGTGCGCCAATTCGCTGGAATTGTATTCGCGGCCTTGTTCGTCGAGCAATACCAGATAGTCTTCCGGAGCCAGTTTGGACAGCAGCATTTCCGATTCCTTTTTCTTTATCAGCATGCCGTCCGTTGTTTTTAGTTTGATGTCCGGCAAAATATGAAAGGTAAAGGGAAGGTAATTTTTGAGTCTTTTTTCAAAAATCTCTATGCCTGCTTCCAGGTACTTTTCATTGGTTTTGCCAATGGCCCACAGTTCGATTTTCATGACGCTTTTGATCCCGCTAAGTCCACCTCGCGGCGTTCGATGGGAGGAATATTTTTGACCACCATGTGCATGGTATTGCGGATTCGCTCTTCAAACAGCACCATTTTGCCTTTTTTAAGGTTGTCAATCGTCTCCTGATTGTAGTGGCGAATGGTAATCAATTCCAGCCCTTCCTCTGTTTTTACCTTGAATTCATCAGACACTGCTTTGATGAATTTTTCAATTCGATCGGGCACATTGGTGACGCAAATCGTGAAACTGATGGCAGTGTTTTGCATCATATTGACAAAAATGCGCAGGTCGGCTGCTTTCCCGAACAGACGGGCCATGTGGTGTTCCGCCACGAAAGAATAATCGAGGGTGCTGATGTGCAGCAGGGCCTGGTTTTTTTCCACCACAATAATGGGCGGATAGGTTTCTTCCAGGTCGCTGCTGATTTCGGTTCCTGCCGCTTCCGGGTTCAGAAACGACTTGACGTACAAGGGAATGTTTTTGTTCTGGAGCGGTTTGATTGTTTTCGGGTGAATCACCGAAGCGCCGTAGTAAGTCATTTCAATGGCTTCCCGGTAAGAAAGCCTATCTAATTTAATGGTGTTTTCAAAAAGCCGGGGATCCGCATTCAGCACACCGGCAACGTCTTTCCAGATGCTCATACTTTCCGCATTCAGGCAAAAGGAAAAAATAGATGCGGAATAGTCCGAACCTTCGCGGCCAAGGGTAGTGGTGAAATTTTCAGAAGTAGAGCCGATGAAACCCTGCGTGATGACAAAATTGCTTTGTTCAAACATAGGCGGCACTATTTTTTGCGCGTTGGCCTGCGTTTTTTCCCAGATAACCCACCCTTCCCGATAGGTATTATCGGTTGCCACTACATCACGCGCATCGAGCCAGCTGGTTTTCAGGTTCACTTTATTGAGATAAGCGGCAACAATTTTGGAAGAAACCATCTCGCCCATACAAACAATCTGGTCGTAGATGTAGTCATAATTGTCCGAAGGTTTTTCTTCCAGCATCCATTCGCCTTCCACAAAAGTATCGTTGAGCACCGTGAAAACCTCATCGCCCGGCTCAAACAGATCGCGCATGATGGCATAATGCTTTTCTTTAAAAGCATCATACAGTTCCTGGGCTTGCCCGGTCTGTTTGACATAAGCGGCTACCACTTCTTCCAGTGCATTGGTCGTTTTGCCCATGGCAGAAACCACAATGACTAATTTTTCCTGGCCGTATCGCTGCAGGATGGAAGCAACATTTTGAACGCCCGCCGCATCTTTGAGGCTAGCGCCGCCAAATTTAAAAACCTTCATTTTTGTTCAGCTATAAAATGGATAAAAAGAGAAGTCCGAATTTTGGCGGGCAAAGGTATGGCTCCCGGAAGACTTTTGAATGCAATTAATGCTGTGTCCGAAGAGAAATGATTAAACCGGCGTAGGGAATGCCGTCAATTTTTT
>JAYSZC010000951.1:0-2809 GCA_043738235.1 Lewinellaceae bacterium
GCACCGAGAGCGCATCGGCAAACAACCAGGTGACGCCGTAAAAAACAAGCGGTTGAAAAACGGGCGCTTCGATATGCAGACCGAGCTGTTCGGGTGGAATACCAAAAACCAAAACCTTTTCTGCAGGTTTTATACGCAGTGTGGCGGCCATATCAACAGGTTCTCCGGGAGGTATTTCAGCAAAAAGCGTGTCGCGTTCCAAATCGAGTTGGGCTGCGGCCAGCACCTTTTTCAGAAAATCCAGGTTCTCGGCCTGTGCAGGTTCCGCAACTGACAGTATCCAGATGCCCTTTGCAAAACGGCCCTGCGCAATTTCATTGGGCAAAAGCACAGGAGCTACAAAAATCAATTCTTTCGGAGTGTACATTTTTTAAATTTTGTGCTGAAAAGCCGATGTGGTATTGAAAACCGATATTTGTCGAAAAAAAATATTTTTAGTAAACAAAATCGAATTTCATAAACAATAATTTTGTCAATGCGCCATTAGTTTATTTAAATTTGGAATAATATTTTTTTTTCTGGCAAAGATACTTAACTTTGCACCGTTAATTAAGGTTTTCACCACTGTCAAATTCCCTCTCTATGGCCGTAA
Source organism: Lewinellaceae bacterium (assembly GCA_043738235.1). Lineage (GTDB taxonomy): Bacteria > Bacteroidota > Bacteroidia > Chitinophagales > Saprospiraceae > M3007. Next base: position 593 of record JAYSZC010000951.1, read on the forward strand.
AGTATCCTGTTACTGTCACTCCAACAACCAGGTCCAGGCTGTCCCAGGTTGATTTCTCCAATCTCCCCTTTGGAAAGGTTATTTCCGATCACATGTTTGTGATAGATTATGACGGCCAGAACTGGGTGGATGCGCGGATCGAAGCTTTTCAAAATATGGAAATTTCTCCGGCTAACCTGGCGCTGCACTACGGCCAGAGTATTTTTGAAGGGATGAAAGCCAGCAAACGCAACGGAGAACCGGTGCTTTTTCGCCCCGAAATGAATGCCCGTCGCCTGAATGCTTCCGCCGAACGGATGTGTATGCCGCTCCTGCCGGAAGACCTTTTTTTACAAGCCGTCAAAATGCTGGTGGAATTAGACAGCGATTGGATCCCCGAAAAAGAGGATCACTCCCTGTATATCCGTCCGCTCATGTTTGCGACCGACGACTATTTCGGGGTACACGCCTCTGAAAAATACAGATTCCTTATATTTACCGGCCCTGTCGGCCCTTATTATCCAAAACCCGTTAAACTGTGGGTCGAGGAAGTCTTCACACGCGCTGCTCAGGGCGGCTCGGGTGAAGCCAAATGCGCCGGTAACTACGGCGCATCCCTCCTGCCGGCCATGCGCGCCAAACAGGCCGGCTACGACCAGGTCATGTGGATGGATGCGATAGAGAAAAAGTACGTGCAGGAGGTTGGCACCATGAACCTCTTTTTTGTGATCGACGGCAAAGTGATCACACCCGCTACCACAGGCACTATCCTGCGCGGTATCACCCGCGAAAGCCTTATGACCCTGCTCAAAGAATGGGGTTACACCGTGGAAGACCGCCTGTTGAGCATCTCTGAAATTGCGGACGCCTACTGGCGCGGCACTTTGCAGGAATGTTTCGGCGCAGGCACCGCCGCAGTGGTCAGCAATGTCAGCGACATTACCTGGCGCGACCGGAAAATGGAATTGCCGCCTGTCGACGATATTAACCGCCCCGTGGCTGCCCGCTTGAAAAAACATATCAACCGCCTGCGCATGGGCCTCGAACCGGATACACACGGCTGGATGCAAACTTGTGTCAATTCAGGCGTGCTGGAGTTGGTGGGGGAAGAAGTGGACGCGCTGTAAGCAACCGAATTAGAAACCGGATTTATACAAGTGCCGCTGTACGACTAGATTGTGCAGCGGCATTTTTGTTGGAAAGCAATTAACGTTTTTTCTTCTTCAACCAATCTTCAAAACTTTCTAAAGGGTATCTCTGTGCGAATTTTTCTTTGCCGAGTGTTTCGCGCTGATGACTAAGATAGCGCAAAAAATCATCCACAAAACGATCATAATCGGTTGGCTTTGGAGCTGCATGTCGTTCTTCCTCCAGATTGATGTCTTCTGCTATATCACTTCGTGTGCTGAAATTTTTGAGTAATTCCGTTATTGCAGCGGCAGTAGCAGCGGTTAGTACCTGTCCAGTTGCCGAAACCGGACTGAAGATAAATTCAATGATCTTTTTGCCCATATCCACTAAACCTTCCTGTGCGACATTTTCCTGCAAATTTGCTGGATTGTGTTTACTGACATAAAAATACATCAGAAAAGCATCCTCGATTAGCAGATCGCCACGCAAGTAGCAATATTCCACCAGCAGCATCTTGTTGTGTGTGCCCAAGCGGCGATTATCACTAATAAGACGGGCAAGTTGTTGGGCCAAATCTGGAGTAGCGCCTGTTTTTGTTTTAAAATCTTCAAAATCATTGTATTGTGCGCCTTCCCAATTATCTTTTTTGATGCGATCATTAAAGGCCTTTTCGATTAAAGCCATTTCTTCGTCGGCCTTACCGTTAAATCGGTTATCTATATTGGTTTTGAATTGAGCCAATAATTGGCGACTCAATTGGGCAAGTTCTTTGCGGCGAGTCAGCCATTCCAATTCTTTTAAATCTTCATCGCGCCAGTAAAAATCTGTCCACATTTCGTGGTGTTGGAAGGGCTGAGCGGGATCACGCACTTCTGTAATGGCTTGTGCGATCTCGCAGTAGTGAGCATAGTGCTGGATGGGGACAGTGTAATCGGCTTTGCTATCAAGATTGAAATGTCGGGAAGGGAAACCACTCAAAAAGCCTTCACTTAATGAAAGTTTCGCTTCTCTTTGGCGGATATCTGAAATTTTGGCTTCTATATCTTCTTCACTGGCGCCAGTCATTGGAAGAGTAAGTACCTGCATATATGCTGCAGGAAGGTAGTT
>JAYSZC010000952.1:0-7110 GCA_043738235.1 Lewinellaceae bacterium
AGGGATGAGGAATGAGGGATGAGGGATGAGGCAACAACAGGGCCGCAGTATGTAAAGGGCAACGCATTTTATTCAAATTTAAAATTGTAGGTCAGCGAAAACAGCGGCGTGGGAAATACGCTCACTTTGAAAGGTTGAAAGGACTCTAGGTTGGGATTGAAAAAATATGAGAACGCATTTTTGCGGCCATACAGGTTGTAAATCGTGACGACCCAGGAACTTTCCCATTTGCGATCTTTCATGGAAGGATTGTTGATCGTCCAGGAAAAATCGAGCCGGTGGTAGTCTGAAATACGGGCATTGTTGCGATCCGTGTACACCGGGACGATCGTGAAACCGTTCTGGTAAAAACTGACCGGCGCGGTGTAAGGCCGTCCGGTGCTGTACACAAACGTCAGGGAAACGGCATTGTGTCGCTCCGTTTGAAAGTTCAGCAACACATTGAGCGTGTGCGGTTTATCTATATTGGTGCGAAACCAGTCGCCGCCGTTGAGTTGTTGCAAGGCCGGGAAATCGCCGGTGATTTGCTGAAAACTGCGGGCATAAGTATAACTCAGCCAGCCCGTCATCACGCCTTTCTTTTTATTGATAAACAATTCGGCGCCGTAAGCTTTCGCCGAACCTGTCAGCAGCTGTGTTTCCACAATCGGGTTGATGGCGAGTTCCGCCCCGTTCAGGTAATCGAAAATGGAACCCTGCCGGCGGTAGTACCCTTCCACCGACCATTCCCACATCCTGTTCCGGGTATCGCGGAAATACCCGGCGGAAAACAGGTCGCTTTGAGCGGGCGGCACGTAGCGGTTGGAGGTTTTCCAGCGGGCGTTCGGGAGTGGGGTAGTGTTGTTGGCGATGATCTGCAGGAATTGGTTCATTCGGTTGTAGCCGACCTTGACCGAACTTTGATTGTCGAGTTTATAACGCAGCGCCAGGCGCGGTTCCAGTCTTCCGTAATGTGATTCCACAGCGCCGTTGCCTAAAGCCACATAGTCCAGCACGCTGCCCGGCGTTTTTGGTGCATCTTCTGAAAAAACGGGCACTGCCAGCGGCCCCATATTCCAGTAATTGACATAGCGCAAGCCGGGTTCGATGAGCAGCCGGTCGCTCAGTTCGTATTCATCCGACACAAAAACTGCCATTTCCCAGGCTTGTTCGTCGGGCAGCAGCAACGTGGCGACGGATGATCCTTCACGCGGTTGCAGTTCGGCAGGACTGATGCCGTAGCGCGTGAGTGAGGCGCCCACGTTGATGCGCTGTTTGGCATCGGGGGCGTAAGTCAGTTCCGCTTTGGCGTTGTGGTAGCGGAGGCGGGTATCAAAATCGAATCCCGCTTTTTCGTCCGATGCCCTTGTGCTGGTGTTGTACAAGGACTGAACAGCCAGCACATTGAGGTTGAGTTGATCCGAATAATTGTGGTTCCAGCGCAGGGCCAGGTTATTGTGCCCGTATTGCATAGTCGATTGCCGGGGAATAATATTGGCAATGCCGAACAACGAATCGACCCGGTAGGAGTCGTGGCTGATGTAACTGGTGAAAGAAATATTGTCCCGGTTCGTCGGCCGCCAGGTGATTTTATTCGCCAGATCGAAAAAAACAGGTTTGTTGTTGGGAATCACTTTCTTGGCAAAAGTGCCGACCAGGGCGTTGTTGTAAAAATTAATCAGGTACTCGTTGACAGAAAACCGGGCGGAAGTCATCCAGGCGATTTTTTCCTTGACAATCGGAATTTCTGCGTGTAACCTGTTGGAAATGAGTCCGATGCCACCTTTCATTTTAAATTTTTCGGCGTTGGGTTCGCTCATTTTTACATCGAGCACACCGGCAGTGCGGCCCCCGTAACGCGCCGGAATGGAGCCTTTGTAAATCTGCATTTCCCGGATGGCATCCGTCGGGAACAGCGAAAAAAGGCCCAACAGGTGGGTGGGGTTGAACACCGGCATATTGTCCAGCAGGATCAAATTCTGATCCACCGCTCCGCCCCGGATATTGACGCCGTTGGCGCCTTCACCCACGGCGGAAATGCCAGGAAGTGTCTGAATACCGCGTAAAATATCCACTTCCCCGGCAGCGGGCGGCAGTTTCTGCACCGCTTTCATGTTCAGCATACTGACGCCTAAAGCGGGTGTTTCCATTGTGCGCTGTGCGCCCTGCGAACTGATCACCACTTCCTCGATCTGCGTAGCGATGTTATCCATTTCGATGGCGAAGATCGTTTGACCTTTGACGACGATTTTTCGGGAAAACGGTTTGTAACCCAGCAATTGAAACCTGACCGTGTGTTCCGCACAGGTGACCGGTATCTTGAGTTGCCCCAGCGAGTCGGTCGACATACTGGTTTCCTCTCCGTCCATTTTCAGGGAAGCGCCGACCAGGACTTCGCCGGTTTGGGAATCCGTCACCTTGGGCATAAAATAGCAGGGCGTTTGCGCGGCGAGCAGCACAGGAAAAGAAAGAATAAGCAGGCTCAACCGGCGGGCATCAATAGGTAGTAAAAATCGCGTCATTTATGCTGAATCGGATAAAAATCAAATGTTCTTATTTGGTAATTTTTAAAAAAGACGCAATAATAGAGCAATTAGTTGGGGTTCGGCAAGTGTAGGTGTAGAGAGGGGGAATAATGTCAGGATTGTGCAAAATAAAGTATTTATTTCCTATTTTTACCCCCAAACAAAACATAAACCAGCCAAATGCTACCATCTGCAGACCTCCAGCGCCTGATGGCCGACATCAAATCCGGGAAATGCGCCTTAGTATTAGGCCCTGAAATATTCCAGGTCGAGGGCCAATCCATACAGTCGTACATCCGGCAGCGACTCATGGACACCTTCGGCGAACAAATCGCCGCTTACTACGAGCGCGACGGCTTTTTCCTGCTCAAAAACCCCGATGACAAACCCGAAATGCAGGATGAAGTGCAGTTCCAGTACAAAGACCTGCATCCGCCGGAAACAACGCTTCGCCAGATCGTGGAAATTCCCTTTTCGCTGGTGCTCTCGGTCAATCCCGATACTTTTTTGCGCGACCTGAGTTTTGCCTGCGGACTGCCCAACCGTTTTGCCTGTTTCGATGCCCGAAAACAGGAGGAATTTGAAATGCCCGACGGCGCGGAAGCCGACGGCACCGCACTGCGCGAGCGCATTCCCATGTACTACAACCTCTGCGGTTGCGTGGAACGCCCTTCGACGCTGGTGCTAGATTACGACGATCTGTTCCGGCTGCTGGAAGGCATGTTGGGCGCGCCCAAACTGCCCGAAAAACTGATGGCACGGCTGAAAGACACCACCTCGTACCTGTTCCTGGGTTTTCAATTCGACCGCTGGCATACGCAATTGATACTGAGGCTGTTGGATGTAAAAAATGCCGCCCGGCGTTTTGCCGTGCAGTCGCCGCTGCCCAAGGAAAAAGACACCGAGGCCTTTTTGCTCAACCAGTTCCGTATCAAGTTCCTGGGCGACGACGCCGATTTGCTGAGCCAGTTGCACCAGCTTTTTAAAGAGGCGGATTTGCTGCGCCCGGTGAACCAACTGGACACACCCGCCGGACAAGAGATCACGGCTTTTTTGCAAAAAGGCAACTTAGACAAAGCCATTGCCCGCCTGATCGATGCGACAAAAGGCAAGGACTTTTCCGATGAGGCGACGCTCATCAGCGCCCGCTACCAGCAATGGAACGAACAAAAAACCAAAGGCCTCAGCGATGTGCGCGACCTGAATGTGATATACAACCAGGTCTGCGACGGCGTGTTGCAAATAGCCAAACAACTCTGAAGCCATGGAAACGAAACATGTAGTGTACCGCTATCCGGGCGTCAAACCATTTGAAGCCGACGAACAGGCGCTGTTTTTTGGCCGTGACCGCGATATTCAGGACCTCTGCGACCTGATCCGGGTGGAAAAACTCTCCGTGCTGTTCGGTAAAAGCGGCTACGGCAAATCCTCCATCCTGAATGCGGGCGTACTGCCCCGGCTGCGCGGCACCATGCTGCCCATTGAAGTGCGGCTCGGCGAATACCTGCCCGGGCAAAGCCGCTCGCCGGTGGAAACGCTGTTGCGGAAACTCGCCGAGCGTGGCAGCCCGAATACCGCTATGGCCTTTTTGCAGCAACTGCCCGTCTCGCTCTGGACGCAATTCAAACAAACGGGCGGCGCGCCCTCCGGCGGCTTTTTGCTGGTATTCGACCAGTTTGAAGAGTTTTTTTCCTACCCCGCCGAGCAGCAGCGGGCCTTTCGCGAACAACTCGCGGAATTGCTGAACGAAGAACTGCCCGAAGCCGTGCGCGAACTGGCGCGTACCCTCGACCGCGAACAACGCCGCGCCCTGGCCGCCCCGGTGGACGTGCGGGTGCTGCTCGCCGTGCGCTCCGACCGGCTGCACGAATTAGACAGATTGAAAGACCAGTTGCCGGGCATCCTGCACAAACGCTACGAACTGCGGGCACTGAGCCGCGAACAAGCACGGGAAGCCATCATCGGCCCGGCGGCGTTGACCGACCCGCGGCCCGACCTGCGCGAAGGCCGGATTACCATGCATTCCATCAAAGACCAGTGGGTTTTTGCCTCGCCGCCTTTTTCTTACCAGCCCGACGCCATCGAGCGCATCCTGGCCGACCTGACCAAAAGCAATACCGGGCAGCGCGGCGGCGTGGAGGCTTTCCAACTGCAAATCCTCTGCGACAGCATCGAAAGTATGGTGACGGGCGGAGAAATTGCCGACCGCGACCGCGACGGCCTGCCCGATGTGACGGCATCCGATTTACCCGATTTTGATGCGGTGTACGGCGCCTACTACGAGCGCCGCCTGAGCCATCTGCCCGAAGAAAACCGCCGCGCCGCGCGGCTACTGATCGAAGACGGTCTTGTGCGCTACGACCCCGCTACAGATACCAAACGCCGCCTGAGCGTGGACGGCGACGCCCTGCTGGCTTCTTTCGGGAAATTGGGGCTGACGGCCAACCTCTTGCAGGAACTTGAAAAAACCTACCTCCTGCGCCGCGAACCCAATACCCTCGGCGGCTATAACTACGAACTCAGCCACGACACCCTGCTGGAACCCGTGGTCGCGGCGAAGAAAAAACGCGAAATCGAAGAAGCCGAACGCCGCCGCGCGGAAGAAGAAGCGGCAGAGCGGGAACGGCTGCGAGCCGAAGCGGAGGCGCAGCGTATAGAACGCGAGAAAATACAAAAAGCGCGGCAGCGGAATATTCTTTTTACGCTGGGCGCTTTACTGCTGCTGGGTTGGGCGTTGTGGCAGACTTCGCAGGCGGCTACGCAGAAAAAAGTGGCCGATGAGCGCAGCTTAGCCGCTGCTGCCGCTGAACGCAGGGCCACTGAAAAAGACAGTGTGGCGCAGGTGGCGACGCTGTTAGCCGAAGAACAAACACGGATTGCGGAACTAAAAAACAAGGAAGCGCTGACGGAAAAAGAACGCGCTGAATTGGCCGCTTTGGAGGCCAGAAAGCAACAATGGCTGGCACAAAGCGCATCCCTGGCATTCGCATATAACAGCGTCAAAAAAGCCGAAGAAGAAATAAAATCCCTGGATTATGATGCTGCTTTTGAAACATTAACACCCGCGATGGAATTGAGCGATTTAACCCTGCAAAAAGTAATTGAAGGAGGGGGAGATGGGATCGATGCCGGAACATTGGCAGAATCTCGGGAGCGCCTGGGATTCGCCATGATGGAGATTGCTTACCGGGAACTGGAATGCGGCCGTTTGTCCGTAGCGGAACCGCTTACCGCGCGGGTGGCGCAGTTTTTAAGGAAGCCTGCCCCGGGCAAGATCGGTAGCCTTGCCGAAGGTCGTACAATACTGAAAAATTTAGACGCGCGCCGTTACAAGGAATTAGTGGAGCGCTATTACCCGAAAATGATCCACATCAAAGGCGGAACTTTTGAGATGGATTCGAATTACCGCGTACAGGTTTCTGATTATGAAATGGCGGAAACGGAAACTACTTTCTGGCAATTTGCCCTGTTTTGTGAAAGCACCGGAAGACCGCTGAAATCCCACCGGCCCAACTGGGGTTTTAACGGCGACCACCCTGCCGTGACCGTTTCCTGGTCCGATGCCTGCCTGTATGCCAACTGGGTAAGCAAACAATTAGACGTGTTACGCGATACGGTGTACACCTTGACAAATCGCGAAGAACCCGAAGCTAATTTTTACAGCGAATCCTATACCATTGGCATTCGGGACGCATCGAATGGCTTCCGCCTGCCCACAGAGGCGGAATGGCAGTTTGCAGCGGGTGGTGGGGCAACAGGCAGAACGGAATGGGCTGGCACATCTGTAGAAGATTCGCTGGTCTTTTTCGCAAATATCTCCGGCAATAAAGATGGTTATTCCTACACTTCCCCGGCCAAAATTTACTTGCCCAACCAACTGGGATTGTATGATTTGAGCGGCAATGCCTGGGAATGGTGTTGGGATTGGTATGGAGGATATGAGACGGGTTCATCCGCAGTAGTGAACCCATGTGGGCCTGATGGAGGCACTTCCCGCGTGAATCGCGGCGGCAGTTGGAACTGGTTTGCGCAGGACTGCCTCGCCGCTTATCGCAGCAACGACGCACCCGCCTACCGGGCCAACTCTCTCGGCTTCCGCCTCGCCCATGCCCCGCAGTGAGGTGGCTGGTTCCTTCCTGCCTTCCTGTGAGCGAGGGTTGAACCAGGATTGTAAGGATTAAAAAAGGATGGTAAGGATTTGCGCTCGGCAGGGTGGCGGAATCCTGGTAATCCTTTTTAATCCTGACCATCCTGGTTCAAACTTTTTTGCGCGGAAAGTGAAGGGGTGTTATCTGCGAGGCACGAGCAGGTGACATCCCGGAACGGCGGGCAAGGCTTCCGCGTTGAGATGACACCTGCTCGTACCTCGCAGATGTCACCTCAACGCTTTGTGGCAAGGCGATGTACCGGCTGCTTTAGCTGCCGGAGACGCCGAGCGTAGCATCCGGCAGCTAAAGCAGCCGGTACGCTACTGGCGCATCGCCTGGTTTATCAGGTTGTGATTCCGGGGTTGTCTCGTGTCGGTAGCACGGCTTTCAAGCCGTCGGGAGGAGGGGCGTTCACGCCCCGAGTTGTTAGCATGCGCCATAAATGGCGCATATCCTGA
>JAYSZC010000953.1:0-2807 GCA_043738235.1 Lewinellaceae bacterium
TTTCATCGGTGTCGAGCAACAGTTTGCAGGCATGTCCGACCCGGACATCGATCAGAAACTGGGTAAAACTGCGGAAGGCGAATTTCGTGAAAAAGTGGCTGAACGCCGAATCGCTCATGTTGACCTGAGAAGCCACATCGCCGATTTTCAGATCGGGTTTGGTGAAATGTTTCAAAATATACCCATAAGCCACCTGCACCCGGTTGCTGTCCGATCGAAGCGCCTGCGGTGAAAATCCCTCACTGGCCAAATAGGTAACATCGGCGGATTGAGAAAGCAGGTCGAGCAGCTGCAAAAATTCGATAATATTGACGAATCCCTTGTCCTCGGTCAGGTTGACCATGATACGCATCGCTTTCTCGAAGGTTTTTCCGTGAAATTTGATGCCCCGTATAGAATCCCGCAGCAGTTGCCGGATTTTGATAAAACGTTCTTTTTGAAACAGTTGTCCACCGCTGAATAAATCCATCGCAAACTGGATGGTGATAACGCGATAGGCCTGACCGCTTTGCTGCAATTGTGTATCACCATCCCATTTATGATACAGGAAAGGTCCCAAAAGCACCAGGTCGTAGTCGTTGTATCGTTCCGTGGAATCGCCGACAATTCGGGTGCCCGACATGCCTGCTACCAGGTTGAGTTCGTATTCCGGGTGGTTGTGAATGGGATAATCGAAGCCGTTACAGACCGAATCCAGCACCACAAAAACATCCGGTGGGTTGAGGGGCGTTATTTCGCGGTAAATATTCATTTTGGTAATTTAATTTTTACAATCGACCCTTTGGCAAACTTTTTATCAAAAATATGGAGGAAAACAGAATAAAAACGGTAAATTTCAATACCATTCATAAAAGTACTATATAATTGCATAATAGTATCAGTTGCCCCCTGCATTAATGATGACTTTTGTCGTTCTGATTAACAAGCAGGTTCCTATGGGCACACTTTTTACAGTTAAAAATTTCCACACCGCAGTGCTGTTCGCACTTCTTTTTTGCGCACAATATGCTGACGCACAAACCTTTACCGTCACAGGTTCGGTCTTTTCTGCCGATGAAAACCAAGCCCTTATCGGGGTAAGCGTTCAGGGAAAAGGCACCGGTAAAGGCATCACGACCGATGTCAACGGAAAGTTCCAGTTAGAACTGGCTTCCGCCGATGCAGTGCTGCTGTTTCGCTATGTCGGTTTTGCCGACCAGGAAGTGCCCGTGGAGGGCCGGACAACGCTTTCGGTCATCATGAATCCGAATTCCAGCATGTTGGACGATGTGGTGATTACCGGTTACAAAAAAGAAATCCGCAGCAACGTGTCCTCTGCTATTGCCTCCGTCAAGGCAAAAGATATTGAACGGCTCGTCGTGGTCGGCATCGACCAGGCATTGCAGGGACAGGCGCCCGGGGTGATGGTAACACAAGTGACGGGTTCGCCGGGCGACGACATCGCCGTGCGTATTCGGGGTGCAGGCACCCTTGGCAACAACAACCCGCTTTTTATCATCGACGGCGTACCGACGACCGGCAATATCAATATGTTTTCTCCCGGCGACATCGAGTCCATCGAAATACTGAAAGACGGCGCAGCAGCAGCGATCTACGGCGCCCGGGCCGCCAACGGCGTGGTACTCATTACTACCAAACGCGGCAAATCGGGCAAACCCGCTTTTTCTTTTGAAGCATATTCCGGTATTCAGAATGCATTCAGCCTGCCCGAAGTGCTCAATGCAGCAGAATACCTGACTATCCGCAACGAGGCCATCACCAATGCCAACACGCTCCGCAACCCCGCCAACCAGATTGACACCTACGATCCGGCCATTCTGGATACGCTGCCCGATACCGATTGGCTGGATCAGGTGTTCAACCCCGCGCCGATTTCGCATTACGCCCTTTCCGCTTCGGGCGGCGGCGAATACAGCAGTTTTTATATTTCCGGCGAATACCACACCCAGGATGGCATATTTAAAGGACAGGGTTTCGATAAATACCAGGTTCGTTTCAACGGCGAACTGGGTAAACCATTTGCCGGAAACGGTGATATGGCGATTAAATTCGGCAACAACCTCTCGTTTTCGCATACCGACCGCCAGGTGATCGGCGCATCCGGCGACGGCTTCGGCCCCGGCAACGAACTGAGCGGAATCCGGTACGCCCTCATTGCCGCGCCGGTTTTCCGCACGCATTACGCCGACGGACGACCCGTCAATGTTTCCTCCGAACTCGGTGACCCCACGCTCTATGGCGACGGCAATGCCAACCCGCTGGTTTTTATTGAAAATACCGACTGGCATATCCGGCGTTACCGGGTTTTTGGAAATGTATTTGCAGAATTACAATTGTTCGAAGGACTGAAACTGCGCACTACACTCGGCGGCGATTTCCAGTTCGAGCGCGAAAAGCTGTTCAAAAAACGCCTTTCCGCTGCCGTATACGATCCCACTTCCCTCAATGAAGGCCGGGTGTTCAACCAGACGCTTATCTGGAACAATACCGCAGATTTTCAGCGCACGTTCGGCGACCACCGCATTTCGACCCTGCTGGGCATGGAGGCCATCCAGAACCACACCGATTACCTCGGCGCATCGGCGAATAATTTCCGCCGCAATGACCCGCTGTTCCGCTATATCGACGCGAGTATCCCGGAAGAAATCGGCAATGTCGGCGCTTCGGGTATCGCTACCGAATGGGCCTTATTGTCCTATTTTGCACAGGCCGGTTATTCTTTTAAAAATCGCTACGTGCTGAGCGCCGCCGTGCGCCGCGACGGCTCCTCCCGCTTCGGGCGCAACAACCGCTGGGGCGTGTTCCCT
>JAYSZC010000954.1:0-1136 GCA_043738235.1 Lewinellaceae bacterium
CCCTTTGGCCACTCATGTCGTGATTATTTAAAATTTGATTATTTGCGCGGATTTTCGTCCTTCTATATAAACCCGGATAATACGGGCGGCATCGGGGTCTTGTATCAAGGGCGGGGCAAGCGCTTCCAGCAAATCCTCTGCGCTGATAAAACCGTCCTGGTGATCTACAAAACCATAGCCGACATAAGTGCCGTTTTGTACCCCGACAACAGCTTTTTCGGATTCCATCCGGCCCTGGTCGATGATAAGGTAATTGCCTGACAATCTTTTATTTAGCACAAGCATTGCTTCTTCCACCCGTTCGTTGTACGCGTCCGGATCTTCACGCCCGATGCAGGCGCCGCGGCATTTTTTGATAGAAAAATGGAAACAGGCGCGCTCGGAAGCATCGAGGTTGCTGAGGCGGTAACAAAGTTCAAATTGCCGTACGACACTCTGCAAGTGCATGCGTGCGCTGTCCACCTTCGGATAATCGGCCACCAATTCCAGTTGTTGGGCATTGCGCTTTGTGCGTTTTCCAACGGCAAAACAACGATAACCGCTCTGATCGAGATATGTGAAAATGCCGCCTGCAAAATGGCGGGTGCGTTGCGCCCTGTTCACTTGCGGCTGCAGGCGTTTGATTTCGGCGCTTTCGTGCAACAGGGCCACCAATTCGCTGCCGGTTGTTTCATAACTGATGTCAGAGACGGCATTGCGCAATTTTTCACCTTTTGCAGAAAAATCCGCAAAATGCTCGAACAGGCGTTTGCGGATATTCAGGCTTTTGCCGACGTAGATAACGTCCCCTTTTTCATCGTGTAAATAATACACCCCGCAGGCCTCCGGCACCTCGTGCAGGCGTTCGAGTGTAATATTTTTCGGAAGTTTGGTTTCCTTTATGCCGTGGTTGATGAATTGCCGGATGGTATCGCCCTGTTGCTCGGCGAGGATGCGTTCAAAAATATTGACGGTTGCGAGTGTATCGTCGAGTGCCCGGTGGCTGCGCGCGGCATGGATTCCAAAATGTTGTTTCAGGTTGCTCAGGCTGTAACTGGCCAGACCGGGAAACACTTTGCGGGTAAGCCGGACGGTGCAAAGTTGTTTTCTGGTGAAGGTAAAACCCAAACGTGCAAACTCTTCGCGTATAAAATTGT
>JAYSZC010000955.1:0-2806 GCA_043738235.1 Lewinellaceae bacterium
CGGTTTCTCCAAATAACAGTTGGGAAACCATCTCGCTTTTGTCGGATGGCTGGGCGCGCAAAGGGGCTATGGCAACTTGACAGACGGCATATTCCATAACAGAGGGGGTGGTTTAGGAAATCAAATATTAGAAAAATATTTAAAATCGTGGCCGTTTTCAATATTTTGTAATGCCTCGTATATCAACCAGATCAAATTATTGACATCATCCTTGTGGGCCATTTCCACCGTCGTGTGCATGTACCGGAGCGGCAGTGAAATGAGCGCGGAAGGTACGCCGCCATTGGAATAGGCAAACGCATCGGTATCGGTTCCCGTCACACGGCTGGCTGCCTCGCGCTGAAAGGGAATCTGGTGTTTTTCAGCCGTAGCAATAATAATATCCAGCAGTTTCTGGTGAACAGCAGGCGCATACGTTACAGAAGGGCCATTACCGCAACGCACATCTCCATGTTTTTTACTGCTGATCATGGGCGTATGCGTATCGTGGGTCACATCTGTGACGATCGCCACATTGGGCCGAATGGAGTTGGTTATCATCTCCGCTCCGCGTAGTCCTACTTCTTCCTGCACCGAATTGACCAAATACAGGGAATAGGGCAGTTGAATGTTGTTTTCTTTCAACAACCTGGCTACTTCCGCAATGCAGAATCCGCCCATCCGGTTATCCAAAGCACGACCGGTGTAATAGCGCTCGTTCAAAATGGTCAGTTCATCCTGAAAAGTGACCACGCAACCTACATGAATGCCCATTTTCAGTACTTCTTCACGGTCTTTGGCGCCAATGTCGATGGTAATGTTGTCGAGCGCCGGTGTCACAGAAGCGTCTTTATCCGTCCGGGTATGAATAGCCGGCCATCCGAAAACGCCTTCAATTTTTCCACCGTGGCGCAAATGAATCCAAACGCGCATGGAAGGCGCTATGAGAAAATCGCTGCCTCCGTTCCGGATTACATGGATAAAACCATCGTCGCTGACATAATTTACAAACCAGGAAATTTCGTCGGCATGGCCTTCGATCACCACTTTATAGGGCTGACCCGGATTGATGATGCCGTATGCCGTTCCATAATTATCTAATTGCCATTCATCAATGTATGGTTTGAGGTACTCCAGCCATAATTTTTGGCCCGACCATTCGTAACCGGTGGGACTTGCGTTGTTCAGGTAACGCCGAAGGAAGGATTCAGATTCAGGAGTAATTATTTGCATGCTGACTAAAATTTTGAAATAAAGGGCAGGAGCAATTTGATCTTCAAATTGCTTGCTGCTATCATCTTAAACATAAAGAGCACCCCATCCGTCGGGGTTTTCGCGCCATTCCGACAGGGTTTGTAAATCATCCTGCGATACGTATCCGGTATGAATGGCTTCCTGCACCAATGCATCATAATCTGTAAGTGTTTGAAAATCAACACCTTTATTGGCAAATGCCACAGTAGCTTTGTCAAATCCGTATTGAAAAATGGCCAGTACGCCCACTACTTCCGCTCCGGCGTCGCGTAGGGCATCTACGGCTGCAAGACAACTTCCACCCGTGCTGATCAGGTCCTCGATCACTAAAACCCGTTGCCCGGGATGCAATTCTCCTTCTATCTGGTTGCGGCGACCGTGGTCTTTGGCGCCGCTGCGCACATATACGAAAGGTTGTTCCAGCAAGTCAGCCAGCAGGACACCATGCGGTATACCAGCCGTTGCCACGCCCGCCACCACATCAAAAGGGCCGAAAAGTGTTGATTTTTCTGCCAGGCATTTTTTTAGAAAAGTACGCAATTCCGGGTACGACAAAGCCACCCTGTTATCACAATAAATAGGTGATAGCAGGCCGGATGCCCAGGTAAACGGTTCGCGCGGACTTAACTTAACAGCCCTGATTTTCAATAAATTACGTGCGACTTCAGATTGCATTACAGTAGTTAGGACACAACAGGACTTAACAATAAGGGCTACTTTACCTGATGCTCGTATTTTTTAATACAAGCGCAATGATTGTGCAGGAACAAATTTTACCCGTTACAGAAAACCTCCTATCATTGCCTTAAAATTGAATGATATGAGGCAGCAAAAGTATAAAATCTACATAAACGGCAGACCCGTTTTTCTTACAACCATTGAAGGAATGCGGGAATTGGGCATTCAGGCCGGTAAAAACACCTATGTTGCGCAGTATATCGGCAAAAAAAAAGTCATCAAGCAGTACCTCGACTTGCTCGACAAGAACAAAGAAGTGAAAACCGTGGTGCTGTACCACGATGATCTCGCTGCGCTTTGGAACGATTTTGTCGCGTGTTTTACCTTGTTGGAAGCCGCAGGCGGTTATGTGGAAAATGACAAAGGTGAATTGCTCGTTTTTTACCGGCGCGGCTCCTGGGATATGCCCAAAGGCAAAATTGACCCCGGAGAATCGCCCGAACAGGCTGCCGTCCGGGAGGTACAGGAAGAAACAGGCCTCATTAACCTGGATTTAAAAGAATTCCTCGCCCATACCTACCATACCTACGAGCAAAAAGGGGAACGAATCCTCAAAAAAACCTGGTGGTACCGGATGCAAACCACTGACAAACAATTGGTTCCACAAACGGAAGAAGACATCGAAGAGATTCGCTGGGTGGAGCCGGCGGCATGGTTGGCCGGCGGCGTGGTGGTGTATCCGAATATCAGGGACGTGATTGAGGCGGCGCTCCGCGCTTCGTAGGGATAATTGAACACGGATTTAATGGATGAGACACGGATTAAAAGGAATGAGGGATGAGGATTGAGGAATGATTACAGCCGCTCTGTAAAGAGAATCTGGTTCATAGAGCGG
>JAYSZC010000956.1:0-20024 GCA_043738235.1 Lewinellaceae bacterium
GCTGTTCACTCATCGTACATCATTTTTTTGCAAAGTTGCAGAAAATAAGACATTTTTCAAATGCTACCTTATTACTCAAATCTTCCCCGCACCGTCACACCCTCCCAGTTATCCGTACGAAACGGGCAGGCCGGAAAACCCTCCGCATTGAATAAATTGGCGTCCACAGGAGCATTGGCCCAGGCATAGCGCACCGATACCGGGCGAAGGCCTTTGGGGTGTTGCACCACGACGCGGTCTCCTTCAATACTCGCTTTGGCATAATGAAAAACCCGGTCATCCCCGGCGATTTCAAAACCTTTCAGATAACCGAACTTGTCTTTGGCTACCAGGCCGCTGCCGCTGAACTGGAAACGCAGCACCGCCCGGTCTTTTTCAAAACGGGCGGAATCCAGCATAGGGCCGCTGTGCAACAGGTCTTTTTGGTAAACATTTTTTAAAGCGATGGCTGCCAACCTTTTTCCCACATCCTGTTTGTTGGTGGGGTGAATATCTTTCGGGTCGCCAATATCGGTCGTGACGGCCATACCTGTTTGCGGCAGTTGCAGGGTCAGGGTTTGCGCTTCCCGGAGTTCGGCCCAGTCGCTGCCTTCGTTGCTGTTTTGATAAGCGCCGTACGACGATAACTGTACAAAATAAAAAGGAAACACATCGTTCCAGCGGTTGCGCCAGTCCTGAATCATCAACGGGAACGAATGGCGGTATTCATAAGCCCTGCCCGCGTTGGATTCGCCCTGGTACCACAATGCGCCGCGAATGCCGTACGGAATCAACGGTGCGATCATGGCGTTGTAAATGGCGACGCCGACATTGTTGCTCGAATGTGCAAAAGTGTGCGGTTCGGCAAATGCCGGCATCAGTTTCCAGTCGTTGCCGGCCAGGCTGATATTCTGGGTTTCCGCACGCACAAACAGGTCGTTTTCAGAACCCATCAACCCTAGGCCAAACCACTCCGGTTCAATGGTTTGGTGCATTTTGACCATGAGTTTGTTCGGGCCGGGTTTCCAGGTATTGGGGGGAATCAGAATCTTGCGCGTGCCTTTGTACAATCCCAATGCTACGAGTTTGCCGTTGATGTATATTTCATTGTAATTGTAATTATCGGCCAGCCCCAACGTCGTCTCCCGACCCGTCATTTCACCGGGAATGTCCACTGTTTTACCCATATAACCGTTGCCGCGCCAGGCCCACACGCCTTTCCAGTCCCATTGCCACATCGGGTCGGCAGTGAGCCAGCCCGACCAGTCGTAATCGGGTTGCACATAGCGTTGTTCGTCTTCGGGCGTCGGGTTGGCGTCGGGGTTGCCGAACAGTTTCTTTTTGATGCTGCGTTCCAGCCGGAAATCGGCTTCTTCCCAGGTTTGCGGGAAATTCTGACCGTAAGAGCGCAATACCTCGGAAGCAAGCATGGCTTCTTTGCTGATCCAACTTTCCACCTGTGAGCCGCCCCAGGACGAATGCAGGATGCCGACGGGAATGCCTGTTTGCTGAAATACCTCGCGTGCAAAAAAGAACCCGACTGCGGTAAAGCCGCCCACATTTTCAGGGTTGCAAATTTCCCATTCACCTTTTTCCAGGTCGTCCACGGGCAATAAGGATACCTCGTGTTCTACCAGGAAATGTCTGATTTGCGGGAAATCGGCGTTCTTTCGCTCCTGTTTATAGTTGTTGGCCTGCGCGACGCTCCATTCCATATTCGACTGGCCGGAACAAAGCCATACGTCGCCGATCATGACGTCTTTACATTCCTGTTTGCCGGAGGCGCTGGTAATGCCGAGTGTGTAAGGGCCGCCTGCTTCCAATGCTGAAAACTGAACCTGCCATTTTCCGGCACTGTCCGCCGTCGTTTGTTGCAACTGGCTGATGGCGCCGTTTAAATAAACTGTGACGGCTTCAGCGGGATTGGCCCAACCCCAAACGGGAATTGCTTTTTGCCGCTGTAATACGGCATGGTCGGAAAAAAGGCGGGCAAACCGCAGCTGGGCCATCGCACTAAAGGTTGTCAGGAGGCAAAGGAACAGGAAAAGAACTCGTTTTTTCATAATTATTGTTTGACGATCTGCTTCCGGGAGCCGTCTACTCCGATGTTGTAAATACCTGAAGGTAAATGTTTTAGATCAAAAATGGTTTCTTTTTCAGATACCAGTTTTTCTGAAACAACAGCTCCGGCAGCGTTAAATATCTGAACTTTCCGCAGACCGGCGTCTGAAAAACGTATCGTACATTGATCCTTTGCGTGCTGGGCGGCGACACGTCGTTGTAATTGTCCACGCCCATTTTTAGCAAAAAACCGTTGGCGCCGCCGGCATCCTGCATCCTTTTGAGCCAGTCTAATTCCCAGAGCAATTCGTCGAGCAGATCGGGAATGCCGTTGCCGCTTTCCGGGATATTATAATCGTCGGTGAACACATCCGGGTTGCGGCGGTAGGCTTCCAGCAGTTGGATCACCGCGCCTTCCGCAAAAGTGGTGTATTTGTTGACATCGCCCGCATCCATCCAGCCGCCGTGCAGGTCTCGGGCGGTAGTGGGGTCGGTTTTAGCCCAGCGGCTGCGGGCGGCTTTGTCCTGGTTGGGGCCTTCGTAAGCGGCGGCGTCCGACCATTTTATATCGGTGTACGGCAGCTGTTTGGCAAAGTTGAGCCACTGGTAAAAATAGATGCGCGCGGCCTGTTTCAGCACCTCTTTGTACACATCCGCACCGATTTTGAACGGGTGGGAGGAGACGTTTTTGGCCACATCGAACAGGTAGTATTCACCCGGCGTCGCAACGGAAGAAAAATCGAACCACCAACCCTTGTCGCCGGATTGCGTGTGGGTAGCGCCGTTTTTCCAGGCTACCGGCGCACCGGAAAAAACACTTTGCCCGTCGGAAACCCGCCGCACTTCATACACATTGCCGGGTGTAAAACTCTGCGCCGCATCAAAACCGGCAACAGGGTCGGCTATGACGGCCACTTTTTTGCTGTCGGGCCGGTAACCGAACTGGTCGAGGGGAAAATCCGTGTCCAATCCGTCAAATCCGTGTGCTATAACGTACAAATTCAATCCTAATTTCACTTTGAAATCGATGCCCCCACCACTTTCACCGATGCTCCCTTTTTCGGTTTTTTATACAGGTTCGGCAATCTGTTTTGAAACACCATCCGCTCGTCGCGGCTGAAAGCTACAAAATCTTTTGCGCTTTTCTGGCCGGGGAAGGGTGCGTAATAATGCTCCGATTTGGACCTGTGGTATGCATTGCGCCAAACCAGCACATAAGCAATCGATTTTTCAGCAGAGGCTACATTCAGGTGGTTGAGCAACATTTGCGTCCACCAGTTTTCGTGCGGGATGGCCTCCAGGCCGGTTTCGGTAAATGCGGCAATTTTCTGGTGTCTGGCTGCAAGTTGAGCCATAATGCTCAGTTTTGTCGGCAAATCTGCCAGAATAGGTTCCATTTTTTCTACCCTGTAATAATAATCCAGTCCAAAAATATCGACATAATCATCGCCCGGGTAATTCCGCAGGTAGTGTTCTTCGTCGACAAAAAAATCGGGAGAATAGGCATACAACACATTGTGCACCCCTTTTTCCTTGCGCAAATAATCGACTGTAAAACGGTACAAAGACTTGTATTCTTCGGGCGTGCAGGCGTGTTCGCCCCACCAAAACCATTTTCCGGTATGTTCATGCCAGGGGCGGAAAATAATGGGAATCGCTTGTTTGTTAAACAGGCCGCCCGTTTTGAAACTTTTAAATAATTCCGCAAGGATGTCTAATTGTTCGGTCAGGCGGTAGTGGTATTTCCCGCCGGGTAGCAAATCGCGTACTGCGGCCGTGGTATCCCAGGTGTTGCCACCGGTAACCAAATTGTCCAAATGCCAGCTGAAGGTATTGACGCCGCCCATTTCGTACGCCTGCTTCACCCAGCGTTTCATATCCCGGAAACGGATAGAGTCGATATTGGTCATTTTTCCGGGGCCGAAGCGGCTGCCCAGGTCCCAGCCAAATACTGCCGGGTAGTTTCCACAGGTTTCCTGCACGTCTGACCGGCCCTCTTCCCGTCGCCAGAAAACGCCGTAAGCCAGATCGTCCTGGTGCCCGAACAGGGTTCGGTTGCCTTCTATTTGTTGCAAATTGTGAAACAATGCGCGGGTGCGTTTGCTCGCTTCCGGATCGGCCGGCTGCGGTGTTTTCTGGGCCGTGACCGTGCTATATATGGCAGCAGTACATACAAAGGAAAGGCATAAAAGCCGGAGTGCTTTTACAGGAGGAAACATAGAAGTGAGAGGTGAGATGTGAGAAGTGAGAGGGTGAGAAGTGAGAAGTGAGAAGTGAGAGGCGAGAAGTGAGAGGCGAGAATTGAGAAACATCCCGCTTGGCTGCTCTTGTGGTTTTGGCTTGGAGGCTGTAATTTGATTAAAAAACTTCAATCAAATTACAGACCTGAAAAACCCATCTTTAACCCGAAAAAAAAGCCAAACGGGATGTTTCTCACTTCTCGCCTCTCACTTCTAATTAATTACAGCTGTTCAAATCGAACATTATCAATACAGGCTTTCACATGCGAAGTACCATTGTTGAAAGCCACCCCGAAATCTTCGGTGATGGTAGACAGATCGCTGATCTGCGTACTACCTTCATAGAACGAGGTAAGCGGAATGGTGATGGTGATCCAGCCATTGGTGGTATAGGATCCCGAGGATTCCCAGGGTTTCCAGTAGTACCAGAAATCGCCCGCAGAACCTTTCAAACGCCATGCAAATTCACCCCCTGTGATCGGTTCCAGCACGTTGATGTCGAATTTAAGCACATACTGGCTGACATTGGTGCCGATGGTAGCGCCGGGGAAATTGTTCGCGCCGTTGCGCCAGAAAAATCCTGTCCAGCCATTGCAAACTTGATCTACATAGAAGTATTTGGAGCCGTCCAGCGAAAGTGCAGGGTCATTCTGTTCAGTACCTGCATTATTCCACCAGTAGCCCAGTCCATCAAAATTGAAAAATACCAGACTCGGGTCAGCAACAGGGTCTACACCTGCGATATTAATAACAGGCGATTCGATGATTTCTCCGGTCGCGGTGATCAGTTTAATAACGCCGTTGCCTGTCTTGGCATTCATTGGAATGACTACCTGTATCAGGGTTTCCGTTTTGATACCAAACATAGTGGCCGCAATGTCAATCGGGAATACTACGCCGGTCACCACGTCCAGGTTGACGCCTACGATATCGATCATTTCGCCGGGCCTTGCGCTGGCGGGCATGGAAGTGATGGTAGCGGAGGTAGATGCCAGGATGGTGATCGACAAGGCTGAAAAGACTTCGTCGCCATTGTTGGCAACCAGGCGAATCGGGCCGGAAGCGGTTCCAACCGGTACATTAACAGTCAGTTCCGTCAGCGCTGCGCTGATGACCGGCGATTCGGTACCACCGGTGAATATTACTTTAGACACAATATCGAGGTCGTTTCCGGTGACCGTCAGTACATTATTGACCTGAATGTCCGTCGGCGACATGGTGGCAATGCTGGGTTTTACCATAGCCAGGGCTGTGCCGGAAGTAACCGTTTTGCCGGCAGCTGTGCTGAACGTAACAGAGCCGTCCCGGGCGTCGGCCGGAACGTTCACGATCATTTCCGTACCTGTGTTGCTTTGTACAGCGCCTGTTTTATCGCCGCCGAATGTAACGCGTGTGACTAAGTCGAGGTCGACGCCGCTTACCGTGACCGTGGCACCGGTTTTAGCCGGATCGGGTGCGATGGAAGTAATCGTCGGAACAGACATCACCACTTCCTGCGCGGTGGTCACTTCTTCCAAAGAGGCGACTACCAACTTGATCGCGCCGTCTTTGGCATCGGCAGGTACGTTGAGCACGATTTGAGTCGGCGAGGCGCTGGTAAAACTGCTCACTTTTGATCCGCCTGTAAAAATCACTTCCCTGGTCAGATCGAGGTCGGTACCGTCGATGGTCAGCGCCGTACCCGCTTTCACTGGAGTGGGCGACACCTGTGTAACGACGGGCAGCGTGACCACTAATGGCGTTTCAGATTCCACCAGAATCGGGTCGACTTCCCCGTTGGAAATAACGATCAGGCCCGTTTTGGCATCATCCGGCACTTTTACCTCAATTTTCGTTTTGGTCTGGCTGATGAAAGCCGTATCCAGCACGATTTTTTTGTTGGTAAAAGTCACCGATTTGACTAAATTGAGATAGGTGCCTTCGATGCTGATGATCGCTCCGGGCCGGGCTGTGGCCGGGCTAAAAGACGTGATTGTAATCGGTTCGGAAATGGTCAGTTCCGTTTTGGTCTGAATATCGCCCTGCGGGGTTTTCAGCACTACTTTGCCGTCGACCGTGGCTTCCGGCACTGCGATAACCAGCAGTTCCGGCGTTTTGGTTTTAAACGTGTTTACTTCTACGTTGTTGGCCAGCACGATGGCAGTGACTTTGTCGAGGTTGGTACCGATAAACCGCAGGTCGCCGCCGCGCAATACCGGAGAGGGGCCGAAACTCAGCAGTTGAATCAGGTTGGCGTCTGTATCATCGTCTTTCTTGCAGGCTTCTATGACAAACAAAGAGGCCAGAAAAACGAGGAGCAGTAATGGCTTTATTTTAAATATTTGTGACATGGCAAGTGAGTTTGAGAGGCAGTTATCAGTTATCGGTTATTGGTTATCAGTGGTGGTAACGTCTGGCATTTGAACGGGGCCGAGCGTAGTAACCACTGATAACCAATAACTGATAACCGATAACCACACGCAGTGATTTCTATTTTTGAACGATACGAACATTATCAATGGCGATCTGCACCGGATTTGGCCCTGCGGCCGGTCCGAACAGCATCATAGTAATGTTCGTGAGCGAATTCAGGTTGCTGAGAGAAGTGGTTCCATTTTCGTCATCATCTCCGTCATCTCTTTTATACTTGAATTCTGTCAGCGGAATCGTGATCGTCACCCAGCCATCTGTTTTGTATGGGCCTGCTTTCCAGGGTTTCCAGCGCGCGAAAACGGTACCCGGCGCATCGCGGCCGTGGTCTTCGGCGAACCCTGCGAAAAAGATTTCCATGCGTACATCTTTCCACTCGATGGGTACGTTGGCTTCAAACTTGAGCGCCAGGTCGCTTACATTGCCCGTGGCGACCGGCACATTGCCCCGGCCGCGCGGCGCCCAGTATTGCATGGTCAGTTCGTTGGTCCACATCCAGGCGCCGTCGGCGGCGTGTTTGAAAAACGCATAACTACCGGCGCAGGGCGCGGGTTCCGGGCCGTTTACGATGGGGGCTGTCCAGGTTTCGTGGTTTTTGCCGTCATAGTCGAGCAGCACATTGCGGTTGTCGCGGAAGATAAAGGAAGAGCGTGCCGTACCAAAATTTGTTTTGACAGTGATGTTTCCTGTTGTTGCCCCTGCAGGAACCTTTACCTGAAGTTCCGTTTTGGTGAGGGAAACAATTTCCGCTTCCAGGTCTTCCGGGAAAGTGACCTTGGGTTCAAAAAAGAAATCGCCGTACAACACGACGATGCCCCCGTCCGGTACGTATTCACTTTTGATACCTGAAATGACCGGCGCAGGAATATTGATGGAAAAGTCGTGCAGCAACTCGCTGCCATCGCCAAAAACCATGCGGATTTTGCTGGTTACCGTACTGGGTACCGTGCTGGGTACATTGACCAGGATGGTTTTATCCGTTATGTAGGATGGATTGAGGGTTGCCGATTGGTCGTTGAACCAAATTTCTTTGGTGTCAGCCAGGTTGTCGCCGATGATCGCGATCAGGCTTCCCATAAATGTTCCTACTAAAAGCGAGTCGGACACCTCCGGGTTGGTCGAGCGGATATAGTAAATAACCGGCTTCCCGTTATTGGGTTTGACTTCGTCTTTTTTACAGGATACGATACTGGTTACTACGGAGGAGAGCACCAGCAGCAACGTTATTTTAAGAAATGATTTCATGTTAAAAAACATTTGATCGTTTTAAAATTTCAGTTTGAATGAAGTAGGCGTGCAAAATTAGTTAATGCTGAATCTTTT
The DNA here is from genome assembly GCA_043738235.1 of Lewinellaceae bacterium. GTDB lineage: Bacteria > Bacteroidota > Bacteroidia > Chitinophagales > Saprospiraceae > M3007. The sequence goes on from JAYSZC010000956.1 coordinate 8,013, forward strand.
GTAACGCATTGATTCACATTGCTTTTTGCCCTTTGCAATTTTGCCCTTTTACTTAGAACTTGTAATCTTCGGCAGGCGCGGAAGGCGCCAGCAAAGCGTTGGTAACAATTTCCGAAACCGGAATCTCCATCCACATCTTCGAGGCGGAGATCACGATGGGGCTGGGCGGCGGAACCAGCATATAACCTTCCACGGTATTTTCGTCGGGCGCATTCGGTGTCGTGATGCGCTGGTAGGTGTACTCGCGCTCCTGTGCGTTCAGTTCGGCCAGTGTTCCAGAGGGGTCGCGGTAGTAAGCGCGTTTCAAATCGAACCAGTACATGCTTTCTAAACCGAATTCCACCCGCCGTTCGTTCATAACATCCTGGAACGTGAAGCTGGATTTGGCAGGCAATCCAGCTCGTTGCCGGATCGCATTGAGATAACCCAGCGCCTGTCCATCGCTGCTGGACGAAGCAGAACCGAGGGCCGCTTCCGCGTATGTCAGGTACACATCGGCCAGGCGGATCATATACTGGTTGATCGCAGTCGCTTGTCCTGTGGAAACCTTGCCGCCTGTATCAGCTGCGCTGCCGACAATGTATTTTTTGGCGTTGTTGAGCACCGGCGCGGCGCCTTCCACCACGATATTCGGATCGTTCGGATCGGTAGACACGATATTGTAGCGGTATCCGCCGACGGCTTTGTTGATTTCCGGGTAGAAATCGCCGAGCGACATGAAAATAGCGGATTTGCGTTTGTCTCCCGGTTCGATGCTGTTGACAAAGTCGTAAGAAGCCGATTTGTAGCCGCCCCAGCATTCGCTGTTGCCGGTAATCTGGCTTCCGCGCGCCCAATTGGCTTGGCGGCTGTTGCCGAAAGCATAAGAACCTTCCATCCATTGCAGGGCAAAAAGGCTTTCCGAATTGTTGTTGTTTTCAATTTTAAACAAATCGGCGTAGTTGGGCATCAGCGACAAACCGCTGTTGGTAATCACATCGGCGGCAAACTGTTTGGCTTTGCTGAAATTGTCGGCAGAGTTGGCGTCGCTGAGATTTTGCGCCAGAGTGAGGTGCACTTTGGCAAGCATCGCTTTGGCCGCCCACTGCGTCAAACGGCCCGGAGCATCGGATGTGGACAGGTTGGCAGCGGCAAATTCCAGGTCTCTGCGCGCAAATTCCAGTACGCTGGAACGTGTGTTTTTAGGCAGAAACAGGTTGTTGCTGGCCACCAATTCCGTAGAATTTTCCACAATCGGCACATCGCCCCAGTATTCGGCCAGCATGTAGTAACAATAGGCGCGTACAAAACGGGCTTCTCCCAAGGCCTGGTCGATGACCAACTGGTCTACTTTGCCGGCAGCTGCACGGGGCATGTCATTGATAATGGAATTGGAATATGAAATGACCCGGAACAGGCCCTTCCAGCCGGAAGTCAGGTGCGCATTACCGCCGGTGAAGGAAAAGAAGAAAAACTGCCCTTCCTGGTCGTAGGTGTAATACATATTGCCCGACATGACATCGCCGGCCAGCCAGAAAAATTTGTCGTTGAAATCGAACCAGGGAAAACCGTACAAAGAGGCGGTGGCTGCTTTGATTTCGCCCGCCGTTTTGTAAAAATTGTCGGCAGTAAGCCGGTCCTGCGGTTCAATTTCCAGGAACTCTTTGCTACAGGAGCCGAATGTCAGCGCCACACATAAAGACAGGATATATTTAAAATTATGCTTCATGATTTTTTCTGTTGTTGAATGAAATGTTTCTGTTGATGAGGGTTGATAAGGGTTGATGAGGTTGATAAGGTTTATAAGGGTTGATATTCACTATTTTACAGAGTGGTTGATTATCAACCTTTATAAACCTTATCAACCTCATCAACCCCTATCAACCCTCATCAACCTTTAAAAATCCACATCAATCCCGAACGTATACACCCGCGGGGTAGGGTAGCGGCCCATATCGACATTCTGCAGCAGGGGATCCTGGTTGAATGCGCCGATTTCCGGGTCGTAGCCTGTGTATTTCGTGAAAGTGTACAGGTTCTGTGCGTTGACATACATTTTCATACGTTCCACACGGTACTTTTTGGTGAATTTAACCGGCAACTGGTAAGCCATGCGTACGTTTTGCAGGCGCAGGTACGAACCGTCTTCGATAAAGCGATCGGACATGCGAGTGTTGCGGTTGTTGTCGGTCGTGGTCGGACGCGGGATGTCGGTGCCCGGGTTGGCGAGGGTGACATTGGCCGGATCCAGGTCGGAGCCGTTCGGGTCGCGCAGGCTGTACTGGGCGCGGTTGAAAACAGTGGCAGCCTGGTTAGCATACACATTGGTCATACCCTCGATCTGTACGCGGGAGTAGTTCAGGATGTCGGCGCCAGAGGAGCCGGTCAGGTATACCACTAAGTCGAAGGGACCATACGAGAAGGAATTGTTCACCCCGAAGGTAAAGTCAGGATTCGGGTTGCCGATAATCGTCTGGTCGTCCGTCGTGATGACGCCGTCGCCGTTCAGGTCTTTGAATTTTACATCGCCGATCCAAACGCCTGCGCGTTTGTCCACCAGGTTTTTGCCGTCGTTGTTCGGGTTGTTCACTTGTACGGCATGTGCCAGAATATCTTCCTGGCTGGTAAAAATTCCTTCCGTCTGGTAGCCGTAGAACATACCGAGCGGTTGTCCTGCTTCTGTTTTCGTAACGGTCTGGAATTCGCTGTACCAGTACAGGTTGCGCCAGTAAATCCGGTTGGCATCATCCAGTTCCTTCACCAGGTTGCGGTTGCGGGAGAACGTGATGTCGGTTCCCCATTTGAATTTTTTCGTCTCGATGTTGTGCGTATGCAGCGTGAGGTCGAATCCTTTGTTTTCCATTTTGCCCACATTGCCGAATGGCGCGCGAATGTCCTGCCAGCCGGTGCCGCCGAGGTAGCTCGGTACGGACAGTTGCAGCAACATGTCGGTGGTTTGTTTATTGTACACATCGAACGACAGGTCGATGCGGCCTTTGAGCAGGGAGAGGTCGATACCGGCGTTCAACTGTCGGGTTGCTTCCCATTTCAACTTGGGATTGGAAATTTTCTCCAGGCGGTAAGCCGTACCGAATGGCGAGTTGATCGCCAGCAGCGAAGCGCCGTACAGGTAGTTGGCGATGGCCTGGTTGCCCACTTCGCCGTAGCCGAGGCGCAGTTTCAGGTTGGTGTTGAGCGTGCTCATAAACTTTTCGTCGCCCACGCGCCATGCGATAGCGGCGGAGGGGAAATAGCCCCAGCGGTTTTCAGGTCCGAATTTGGAAGAACCGTCAGCGCGCATGGTAAACGTAATCAGGTAGCGATCGAACAGGCTGTAATTAAAACGCCCGAAGTAGGAAGCAATAGAAGCCGCGTCTTTCCAGCCCGAAGTACGGGAAGTGACATCGTCGCCTTCGCTCAGCACCGGAATATCGTTGGAAGAGAAGTTTTTCTTGGTCACCACAGAGCCTTGCCAGTTCGATTTTTGCGCCTCCTGGCCCACCATTGCGGTCAGTTTGTGGGTTTCGTTGTCGAGCACCTGGTAGGTCAGGTAGTTTTTCCAAACCCAGAAGAAACTGCTTTCCTCGCGCTGGCGCAACTGGTTTTCCGTATTGACCAACACGCCCCAGCGATACGTCGGGTGGAAGGCTTTGTTCAAACCGTGGTTATTGTCGAAGCCGATTTCGGAGCGGAAAGTCAGGTTTTTCATCAAATTAAGATCGCCGTACATATTGCCCATCAGGCGCTGGCGGGCAAAGGTATTGTTGCGTTGCAGGGCAGCAGCCACCGGGTTGTAGGTAGCGCTGGTAAAAGCCGTTTCGGGGCCTGCGTAGTTGCCGTTGATGTCGCGCACGGCGATATCGGGCTGGGTAAGCAGGGCCTGCATGATAACGCCGTCTCCGCCGTCATTGAGGGTAATTTTTTCGTCGGTCGCGGCATAAGCGAGCGAACCGCCCACTTTGAACCAGTCTTTTACCTGGTTGTCGAGGTTGATACGCGCGGAATAACGCTCAAAATCGGAGCCGATCACGATACCGTCCTGCTGGAAAAAGCCGCCGGAAATGGCATAAGTGGTTTTATCCGATCCGCCGGAAACGGATAACTGGTGGCTTTGCATGCCTGCATTTCTGAAAATTTCATTCTGCCAGTCTGTTCCTGAACCCAGTAAAGAAGGATCGAGGTAGCGCTGATTGGGTTGCAGGCCGAGGTCCTGTGCAATTTGCAACTGGTAGTCGGCATATTGCGGCAGGTTCATCATGTCTAATTTGCGCCCCAGCGCCTGGTTGGCATAATAACCGTTGTAGGAAATTTTCGACTCGCCTTTTTTACCGCGTTTGGTGGTAATCAGGATCACGCCGTTGGCAGCCCGCGCACCGTAAATCGCGGAAGAAGAAGCGTCTTTCAACACCTCGATACTTACAATATCGTTGGGATTGATGGCAGAAAGCGGATTCACGCGGTTCTGGCCGTTGGCGCCGCCCGCCCAGTCGAAACCTGAAACAGAGGTGCCGTCACCCTGAAACGGAATGCCGTCGATCACATACAGCGGTTCGCTGGAACCCGTGATGGAATTGGCGCCCCGAATCCGGATGGAAGCGGCGCCGCCGGGTTGGCCGGAGTTTTGCGTCACCTGCACGCCTGCCACCCTGCCTTGCAAGGCCTGGTCGAGGTTGGTCACTACCGAATTTCTGAGTTCCTCGCTGGAAACGGATGATACCGCACCCGTCAGATCGCTCTTCTTCTGGGTACCGTAACCGATCACCACTACTTCATCCAGCACATCTTCGCTGGGAGAGAGCATCAGGTTGACTGCCGAGCCATCCGCCGGAACGGTGACGGTCTGTTCGACGTGTCCAGTGTAAGCGAATGTCAGGCGTTCGCCGGGAGAAGCCTTGATGGAATAAATGCCGGCGACATCCGTGACGGCGCCTCTGGAAGGGTCATTAACGACCCGAACCGTGACGCCTATCAGCGGTTCACCGTCGGGTGAGGTCACTGCGCCGCGGATCGTGAGCGATTGGGCGGACAGCAGTGTGAAGCAGCACAGCAAGGGGAGCATAGCTACCCATCGCAGTCCTGTCCGGAAAGTAAATGATTGCATCATAACGATAGAATGGTTTAGTGATTTTGTGCTTGACCAGATTATCGCCAAAGATGCCATTTTCAATACCCAATATCCAGGGGGTAAATCACTCAAATAGGAGGGGTAAATTTTGCAATCGACTTATTTGGGGCGATTTTTTTTGGTTTTGACTAATTTGGCCCCCTCATTTGTACAAAAAACCACCGTATGCCCGGTTTGGTGTTACCCATCTTTGTGCGAATTACAAAAGGTGACTATATGCGATTTCCACATATAATTCTGATTTGTAGTTCAAGTAATTTCATACGAAAATGGGTTAGTTGGAGAGCGGCCAGTAGCAATACTGGCCGCTCTCTTTTAGAGGTGAGAGGGTGAGAGGGTGAGAAGTGAGAAGTGAGAGGGTGAGAAGCCAGACCACGCACTGTTTTAAGCGGCCATGAATGGCCTTATCCCGACGGCCTGATTGAAGTTTTTAAATAAAACGGCATTAAATGGGGTTGAAACCCCGTATAAGATATCTGTTCGTGCTCCCGGCTGAAGCCGGGAGTTATTGAATAGTGCTTTTTTTCCTGACAAATATCGAGCGGCTGATATCAATAACCGCCGGCTTCAGCCGGTGGATAGTCAACCAATGCTATGAAGGGGTTTTTAACCCCATTGTAATGCCCGGGGGTATAATGCCGTTTAGAATGAGGTTGTGACAGTATGTTTACCCCTTATACTCACTCGGCACCACCCCGAAGCGCTCCTTAAATCGCTCTCTGAAATACTTCAAATCCGTAAAACCCACTTTGTAGGCGACTTCCGAAATATTGAACTGGCGGGTATCGAGCAACTGGGCGGCCCGTTTGAGGCGGATGTTGCGGATGAGCGTATTGGGCGTTTCGCCGGTGAGCGCTTTTAATTTGCGGTACAACTGCATCCGGCTCATGGCAATCTGGTGGGCCAGGTCGTCGATGGAGTACTCGCTCTCATCGATATGTGCTTCGATCAGGCCGATAAATTTTTGCAGGAATTCCTCGTCGATGGAATTGACGGTAACGGCCGATGGGCTGAGATCGAGCGATTTGCCCGATTGTTCCTTGAGGCGCTCGCGGATCACAATCAGGTTTCGGATGCGCAGCCGCAACAATTGCAGGTTAAATGGTTTGGTGATATAGTCGTCGGCGCCGGTTTCCAGGCCCTCGATTTTATGCACCAAAGAAGTGCGCGCAGTGAGCAGCACGATCGGAACGTGGCTGGTGAGGATATTGGTTTTCAGATGCCGGCAGAGTTCCATGCCATCCATTTCAGGCATCGCAATATCGCTTAAAACGAGGTCGTAAGGTTGTTCAAGGGCTTTTTCCAGCGCTTCTACGCCGTTGGAAGCCTCTTCGACCTCATATTCCTCCTGCAGGTTTACACATAAATAAGAGCGGATATCGGTGTTGTCTTCCACCACTAGCAGCCGGTAGCGATGTTTCCCGCTTTCCGTTTTTGTTTCCGTCATCACAGGTATTTCCGTATCGGCGCCGGCTGCTACAAATGACTTCGGAAGATGGTGGCGACTGCCTGCTACCAGCATTTGATCGGCGGAGAGGTGATGATGGTTGCCGGGCAATGTGACAGTGAAAACAGCGCCTGTATTCCCGGAGCCGTTCAAATTCTGCACACGGATGTTGCCGCCATGCTGGTCTACAATCGATTTGACTAAGGAAAGACCGATGCCTGTGCCTGCAAACAGGGTGCGACCCGGTTGTTGGGCGCCCTGGTGGAAAGGGTTAAATATCCGCTCCAGGTCTTCCGTCAGAATACCCGGCCCGGTATCAGATACGCTGATCTCGACGGATGAACCGGTTGATTTGCGGAGATGTACGGACACCCTGCCGCCGTCGGGCGTAAATTTGAATGCATTGGACAGCAGGTTGTACATTACCTTTTCCATCTGATCGTGATCGATCCAGGCCTCTAAAGGCTCCGTCACCTGCTCGCATTCCAGGCGGATTTTATGCTGCTCTGCCAATGGTTTGAACGACAGCAAAATTTCCTGTACGAACAATCCGATGTCCGTTTTTTCCGCCTGCACTTTCATCAGACCGGCCTCGCTTTTTCTGAAATCGAGCAACTGACTAATCATGGTCAGCAATTTACCAGCGTTTTGGTGCATCAGGGTGAGGGTCTTTTGCAAAGTCCGGTTGGCGGCATTTTCGAGGAGCAATTGCTCCAAAGGACTGATAATCAGGGTTAAAGGCGTCCTTAATTCATGGCTGATATTGGTAAAAAACTGGATTTTCATTTGGTGCAACTCCTCCGATTTTTCCCTTTCCAGCCGTTCGAGGGCCAGGCTGGTGCGGTATTCCGCCCGCAGGTGTGTGATGCGCCACACTCCATAGAGGAGCAAAACGCTCAACAGCACATAGATACAATAGGCCCACCAACTGAGCCAGAAAGGTGGTTTGACACAAACTTTTACTTGCACGGGTTCGCTCCAAACCCCGTCGCCGTTGGCCGATTTTACCAGAAAAACAAACTCCCGGTACGGCAGGTTGGTATAATGGGCGTACCGTTTGTCGGCGTCGGTGTACACCCAATCAGGGTCAAAACCTTCCAGTTTATAGGCAAAACGATTGTTTTTCGGCTCCGCAAAATGCAGGCTGACAAATTCGAAGGACAGCACATTGTCGCGGTAGGTAAGTATAATTTCGGGCGTTTCGGCAATACTTTTATGCAACACCACCCGGCCGTTTTCCATAGCGCCGATGGGCACGGATTGGTTGGACAACATAAAATCGGAGAGTTGCGTCAGGGGCGGCACACTGTCCGGGCGAATATCGCCGGGGGCAAACAAACTCATGCCATTGGCGCCGCCGAATGCCAGCAAACCTGATGGCAGCCGGGTGGCGCAGTTGTTCATAAAAAAGTTGTCCTGCAAACCGTCCAGAGCATCAAAAGTCCTGATAAACACCGATTGATCGGCGTTGTATTGCAGGTCGGCAATTCCGTTCAATGTGCTGATCCAGAAATGGCCCTCGCTGTCTTCCACGATCGACTGGGCAATTTCATTGGGCAATCCGTCTTCTACCGAAAATAAACGAAAACTGTTGCCGTCCGCTTCGAGCAGATTGACGCCGCGGCTGGTGCAGGCCCACAGTCTTCCGCGGCTGTCGTTGAGCAGGGCATTGATTTTGTCGTTGCTCAAACAGCCTTTTTGTCCGGCAATAAACCGGTATTGCCGTTCCAGGTGCAGGGAACGCTCTGCCGGATTGAATACAAATTTCAGCAGCCCGTTTCCGCGGGTGCCGACGTAGAGTATCGTTTGACCGTTTTCTTTTTTTTCCAGTAATGACACGTTGGGAGATGCCGTGAGGCTCATTTCGCCAACGCTTTGAAAGTGTGTAAGCGTATTGGTCCGGTTATCAAAATACGCCAGTCCGCCATCCCAAAGTCCCATCCACATACCGCCTTCCGCCGATGGGCAGAGGTACATCACATAATTGTCGTTGATCAGGGGCGGGCCGTTTTGGGAAAACTGCTCCAGGTTTGTGATCCGGCCTCCTTGCAACGGAATATCCCGCTCCCGGATGCGCATGACGCCTGCTCCCTGCGTGGACAACCATATCCAGCCGTCAGTATCGCGCCAGACGGCTGTAATAAAATTGGCAAAATCGGGTAAATGCTTTGGCGCCAGCACATAGTGGGCGGGTTGTGCCGACACGGGGCTGCTATTGATCCGGTTCAGTCCGCCGTTGGTGGTTACCCAAAGGCTGCCCGGGGCGGCGCCATTACAAATACTACTGACGATGCTGTTGGCGCCGATACCTTTCTGGTCGAAACGAACACTGTGAAAGGGTTTGCGGCGCAGGTTCAGTTTGTTCACGCCCTTATCGGTACCCAACCACAGAATTCCCGTACGATCCTGGTACAGCGAGCGGATGAAGTTGTTGCTGAGGCTGTTCGGCACGTCGGGCTGCGCAAAAAACCTGCGGAATTTTCCGGTTTTTTGGTCTAATAAATTCAGGCCGTGGTAAGTGGCGACCCACAAATCGCCGTCGGCAGTTTCCCAAAAATCGGACACCACATTGTAACTCAGGCTGGCAGGATTGCCGGCAACAGCCTGGTAGGAGGCGGTAATTTGTAAAAAATCGAAGTTGTCGTCGTCAAAACGGATTTTGCGCAAACCGGCTTTGGAGCCTACCCATAAGGTGTTTGCTTCGCCGCGCACCGGACGAACCCGGTAAATAAAATTGGCTAAAAAAGAGTCGCCCGCAACGGGTTCGAGGTAATAATTGCGCAGTTTGTAATTGTTTTCATCGCTGAATTTGATCCGCGTCAGACCCCGGGAAGTAGCCGACCAGATGGAACCGTCAGGCGTTTCACAGATCGAATAAATATAATCGGAAGAGGGGCGGGCGATGTCGTCGCCGGGCGCGTAAATGCGCAGGAAAGACTTTGTTTCGGGGTTGAACCGGTTCAGTCCTTTTTTGGTGCCCACCCAGATGCAACCCTTGCTGTCTTCAAACAAACCCCATACATCATTGTCTGACAAGGAGTTAGGGTTGTTCGGGTTGAAACGATAATGGACAAAACGCTCGGTAGCGCGGTCGAAACAATGAAAGCCCGCACTGACGGTTCCAACCCACAACCGGCCCGCGCGGTCTTCCACCAGCGAGGTGACCTGATCGCTTTGCAGGCCATCGCTCGTGCCCGGCTCCTGCTGGAATGTGCGAACTTTATAGCCGTCGTAGCGCATCAGGCCCGACCAGGTGCCGAGCCAGAGAATACCCTTGCTGTCCTGCGTAATACAATTGATGCCGCCATGCATCAGCCGCGTTTCGGCAGGCAACTGCTCGAACCGGAATGCTTGCTGGGCATAAACCGGCCCGGGCAAGAGGGATAAAACCGATAAAAGCCAAATGCGGAATTGTCTAAACATGCACCATTCGATATCCATCAGAAAGCTGCAAGATATTTGCTTTTTGGGTTAAAATATGTCGGAGTTAGGCTTCCCGGGATTTTTCTTTGACTCTTTTTTACCACGTAGGTGCATAGGAATAGCACATAGTTCACATAGACTGGAGTGGGAAATCTATGTGACTTATATGCTATTCCTATGTATCTATTTGGTAAAATTCAAAACCGGCACGAAATACCCCCTGAAATACGTTTGTCATTGCCCCAAGCGTCCAGACAGCCCAAACCTTCCAAGCTTTTTCGTTCTCAAATCATTCAAACCCGGCTATAACATGATTCGCTTATTCACCATTGGAATACTTTTAACTTGTTGCTGCTTCCTGCTTCCTGCTCAAAAACCGGTAGTGAACATCAGCCCGGAGTTCAAACTTTCTAAAAACAGGTCCTTTGAAAGCCATCTTTTCTCCGATGCGAGTGGCCATTACATGTATTTCTATGACGGCGACCGCAGCGGATTCAGCGGTCGCAACGCCATCTCTTCTACCATTCTGGAAAAGTACGATCCGAATTTCAAACTCGTTTTCAGCAAAGAATACAAATCGGACCGAAAGGGCATTGCTTCGTTGGGTATGCGCTACTTCAACGGGCAGTTTATCTGGCTTTTTTCAGAGGCCAACAAAAAAGAAGACTATATCCAATTCAGCATTTTACCGCTGTATTTAGATGGCAAACATGGCACAACGCAGGACATTGCAAAGTTCAAATATGAAAACCGCAGGGATATTCCCAAGGTACTCTGGAACATCTCGCAGGACTCTTCCAAACTGCTGTTCCGCGCGATGTCGGACGAAGACCGCGACGACGAGCCGTTCAGTTTGTTTATCTCTGTGCTGAACAAGGATTTAACCCCGGCATGGTCGCGCAATACCTCTTTCAAATATACGGAAGAGCAGGTGGAAATACTCGCTACGCTGCTCAAAAATGACGGCAGCGTGTACCTGCTGGCCAAAGTGTATGAAGGAAAAAGAGCCAGGGAGAGCAAAAAAAACAACAAGAGAAAATCGGTGGCCGCTTATGACATGATGCTGTTCCATTTTACTAAGGATAACGAAAAACCACGCGAATTCCGCCTGCAATTAGGCGATTCGTTCATCCGCGGCGCCTCACTGACGACCGACAAAAACGACAACCTGAAATGCGCAGGTTTTTACTCCGACAAGAAAAACGGCAGCTTGCAGGGTGTGTTTTACCTCAACCTCGCTTCCGACGGCACCATCACTGCCAGCAATAAGAAGGAATTTACGGCCTCCGACCTGAAAAAATTCGGAGAAAAAAACACCGACAAAGACCGCGGGGGCGATATGGGATTGGAAGATTCCTTCAAGTTCAGCGACTTCCTGGTACGCGACGACGGCTCGGCAGTGGTTGTGGCGGAAGAAAACTATGTTATCGTACGCACCTCGTACAACGGGCGGACGTACTCCACCACCTACGAGTATAATTCCAGGGACATCATTGTATTCACCATCAATACAAAAGGTGAAATCGAGCGCGTCAACGCCATTCCAAAATACCAGGTGGGCATCAACACCGATTACTTTATTTCTTACGTCTCGCTGCTGTACGGCAACGATGTGGTATTTTTTTACAACGAAGACGAAGACAATATGGATAAGCCGGTGAACAACCCCAAACCCAAACGCGTCAACAACTTTAAAGAGTGCATCGCCGTGATGACTACGCTCAGTCCCGATGGCAAATTAGTGCGCAAAAAACTGTTTGAAGCCAAAGACGTGGAATCGCTTTTTGTGCCCAAAGACAGCAGTCCGTTCCAGAAAAACAAACTGTTCTTTGTGTCCATCAAGCCTAAGTTGTTCAGCAAGAGCAACTTCCATATCGGGACCGTGACGTTGCCGGAGTAAAAAGGCATTAAGTAAAAGGGCAAAATTGCAAACATGAGTTATCCCGAATTTCGGGAATGCCTTGAAAGCAGGGCGGATTCGAGGGTAGCACGGCCTTCAGGCCGTCGGGAAAAGGGCATTTATGCCCGATTTAGCCCG
>JAYSZC010000957.1:0-2801 GCA_043738235.1 Lewinellaceae bacterium
ACTGGTAAATATAGTTGGCAAGGTTGTTCCCGCCGGAGCCGCCGCTGACGAGGTTCACGGCTGCGCGGCCATCTGTATAGCCATTACAAGTTGGAACCACGAAGGCTACATTAATAGAAATGCTGTCAAACTGTTGAATTTGAATGGTTTGCAGGGCAGTACAACCTTTGCTGTCGCTGGCCGTGACAGTGTAATTCCCGATAGGGAGGTTGCCCGCAGAAGCGGATTGCTGATTGTTACTCCAGTTGTATGTGAACGGAGCGCCATTACCGCCCATAGCAGTTGCCAAAGCCACCCCGTTGCTCAGGTTATAACAAGCCGTTTTTGTTTGCACAGCCATGACCTGCACGGCAGATGCCGGTTGTTGCAAAGTGGCGCCGGTATTAACCGTGCAGCCACGGTCATCTGTAACGGTCACGGCGTATGCACCGGCAGACAAATTATTGGCAATTTGTCCCGTTTGTGGTACACTCCATTCAAACGTATACGGCCCTACCCCACCGACGGGGTTAGCGATGGCAGTTCCGTCTGTTCCGTCGAAGCAGGTGACATCCGTTTTGGTAGCGCTGGCAAGCAAAATACTCGGCTGGGTAACCGTGGCGGTGGCGGTGATATTACAGCCGTTATCATCCGTAATGGTCACGGTATAGGCGCCTAAAGAAAGATTGGCGGCCATCGAATTGGTTTGTGCATTGGGGTCATTCCACTGGTAATGCAACATACCGCTTCCACCTTGTGCCTGTACGGAGATAGCGCCGTCCGATCCGCCAAAACAGTTCACTTCCTGCGCTTCAATACTTAACAATTCAATGGCCGGCGGGCACACGAGCGTTGTGGTATCTAAATGAATACAACCGAGCGCATCCGTCAGGGTGAGCACATACTGGCCACAATCGAGATTTTGCAGGTCGGAGGCTGTTGCATTTCCATTGCTCCAGGCATATTGATACGGCTGGCTTCCGCCGCTGATGGTTGCATCGATGGCGCCATCCTGAAGGCCGGAGCAACTGGGATCCAGGAGGTCAAAAAGCACCTCAATCGGAACTGCAGCCAGGATGGAGACCGAATCTGTAAGCGTACAGCCCCTGTCATCTTCCACCGTCAACAGGTACGCTCCGGGGCAAAGGTTATCCACCAATGGACTGCCATCGGGCAGGTTAGGATCAATCCATTGGAAATCGTATGGCGCTGTACCGCCGTTTACCTGTACGGTAGCCGTTCCCTGACAGTCCTTTGCACATTTTTCACCGGACACGCCATTGAAAGTAATTTGTAAAGCATCGGGCGTTTCAACCATTACGGAAGTGGCGGTGCTGCATCCTTTGGCGTCTGATACGGTCACAGCATAATTGCCCGCGCTGAGGTTTACGGCTTTGGGCGTATCCTGATTGTCTACCCACAAATACGTATACGGCCCAGTTCCGCCGATGGGTACAACGGACGCTGTACCATTATTGCCGCCAAAACAGGATACGGAGCGGGCGGCCGTGCTGTCAATTACTAAAGTAGCCGGCTCCAGGACTGTGATAAAAGTGGTAGAGATACAATTGGCGGCATCTGTCACCGTCACAAAGTGAAGACCGGCGTCGAAACCACCTGCATCAGGCGTACTATTGCCGTTGTCCCAGGCATACTGGTAAGGCACCGTGCCACCCGCCACAACGATGCTCGCTGCGCCATTGGAAAGGCCGTTACAAGTGACAGAATCCTGTGACAATTGAAATTGATAAGCATCCGGCTCGGCCACATCTACGCTGGCAGTCGCGGTGCAGGCGTTGCCATCGGTAGCAAGCACGGAATAACAACCGGCAAAAAGGTTGTTGATGGATGCGCCGGGCATGGGGGTTCCTCCTGCACAAAGTTGCCAGACAAAGGAAACTGTTCCGGTTCCACCCGTTGCAGCAACGAAAGCCGAACCACTGCTGCCGCCATTGCACAAAACATTTGATTGTGAAGGCGTTAGTACAATAGGAGCCGGTTCCGTAATGGTAAAATCGACCGTATCCCGGCAGCCCGCTGCGTCGCGCAAGACAACAAAATGGTCGCCCGCAGTGAACATATTCAGCAGGTCGCCATTGGGTAATGCTGTTCCGGTTCCGTTGGCAAAGAAATCCACGGGGCCATTCGAGTTGGATGCATTGATAATGGCCGAACCGGAATTGGTTCCAGCGCATTGCGCCTGCGCAAGCGAGGCGATGCTGCCCGTAAGCGTACATACCACAAAAGGATTGCCTGCCGAAGCGATGTTGGGCGGGCAGTTGGGGCTACCGCCCAATGCGCGCACTTCAATATTCACTATATCGCCGGACACCAGTCCGGTAACGGTATGCGTCAATGGAGTGCTGGAGGGTTCCCAGAGCGCTCCATTTACACTTACTTCATAACCCGTAGCCCCCTGAACAGGCTCCCAGGCCCAGGTCATATCGCTGCTTCCGAAACTGATGACTTCCAGATTTCCCGGCGCCGGAAAAAAATTCAGAATATCCACAGTGACGGTATCCTTGTACTGGCAATTAAAATTATCCGTCGCCGTGACGATATAAGTACTGGTAGAAGCAGGTGTTGCAATCGGCGTTGCACAGTTGTTGCAACTGAGTGAAGTACTGTTCGTCCAGGTGTAGTCTACTGTATTATCGTAGTTGAAACCAATGCTCCACCATTTCACTTTACCCAGCTGGTTGGTGCCAAAACCGTCGGAAACCATGAGTTTCCAATCGCCATTTACCACAGCGTTGTTAAGAGCGGTCCACATGCCTTCCGGTTGGTAGGTGCCGTTAAAAGGCGCAAGGTTTCCCACAATG
>JAYSZC010000958.1:0-2797 GCA_043738235.1 Lewinellaceae bacterium
TATGGCATACTGACCTTAGCCCCCGGCCTGAACTTCAAGGCCAGTGCCGGCATCGACGGCTTTTCGGTAAAAGACAACCGTTTTGTGCCCAATTTCCTGCAACGATCACTGGCCAACAATGGCGATGCCGTGGTGGCCACCGTGGACGGTCAAAGTTGGCTCACCGAATTCACGCTCAGCTACAACCGTAAAATAGGGGCACGGCATACCTTCGATGCCTTGCTCGGCAATACCTATCAGGGATTTCATTCCGAGCGCTTGTTTGCTTTTTCCCTGGATTTCCCGGACAACCGCACCGGATGGCATAGCCTCGGTAGTGCGCTCAACCCGCAGCCGGCGGCAACGGGCGAGTCGAATTGGGGCATTATTTCTTATTTGGGCAGACTGAATTATGGTTTTGACAACCGAATTCTGATGACCCTGACCGGCCGGTTGGACGGCGCCTCCAAATTTGGGAAAAACAATAAATATGGCTTTTTCCCTTCCGGCTCCATCGCCTGGAAGCTGCAGGAGGAAGATTTTATCCAAAAACTCGGCTGGTTTTATACCCTGAAAACCCGCCTGAGTTACGGCATTATCGGCAACCAGGATATTTTCCCTTACGCCTCCCTGGCCACGGTAGGCGCCATTGGACAAGGCGCCTTCAACAACACGGAAGCCTACATCGGGCAAGAGCCGCTGCGCTACCCAAACCCCTCGCTGAAATGGGAGCGCACCAGCCAATGGGACTTTGGCATCGATGCAGAATTCGCAAAGGGCCGGCTGGGCGCCACTTTCGACCTCTATCAGAAACAGACCACCGACCTGCTGCTGTACACGCCGCTGCCAACTACTACCGGCTTCTCGGGTGCCCTTTTCAATATCGGCGGTTTGCGCAACCGCGGCCTGGAACTCGCCCTGCATTCCACTAACCTGACTGGCGCATTTATGTGGGAAACGGACTTGAATTTCTCCGTCAACCGCAACGAAATCACGGATTTGGCCCAGGGTTCCGACATCTTCGTACCGGGGGTGTTGACCGTTCCGGCGGGTTGGAGCATCCTGCGCGAAGGCGAACCGATTGGCACGTTTTACGGGCTGGTCTCGGACGGCCTGTTTCAATCCGATGAAGAGGCGCAGAGCAGCCCGCACCTCAAAGCGCAAAACCCGAAAGCGGGCGACCGAAAGTACAAAGACCTCAACAGCAGGGATGGCCAGGGCAAACTCACCGGAAACCCCGATGGCATCGTGGACGAAGCAGACCGGATGATTATCGGCGATGCCAACCCGGACTTCATCTGGGGCCTGACCAACAAATTTTCCTGGAAAGGCATTGACCTTTCGGTGTTTGTGCAGGGCGTGCAGGGCAACCAAATTGTCAATGCTTATTTGTTTGAAATCGGTTCGCTGAACGCCGAAACCAATGTGCTCCAGGAGTTCTACGACAACCGCTGGACGCCTCAAAATCCCAATAACGTTTACCCAAAGATCAACCCCTCCGAGCGCAATATTCTCAGTGACGCCCAGGTGGAAGACGGCTCGTTTATCCGCATCAAAAACGTCACGCTGGGTTACACCCTGCCGTCCGGTTGGGTGCGCCGGGCAAAAGTTACCAAATTTCGCATCTACGGCAGTATCAATAACCTGAAAACGTTCACGGATTACCGGGGCTACGACCCGGAAGTCAACGCTTTCGGACAAAGCCACCTCCTGCAGGGAATAGACTACGGCGGGTACCCGCTGGCCACGTCCATCATCGGCGGTATTCAAATCGGTTTTTGATCCACCCGCAAAAGCACAAGACATGAGCAAAATATCCATCCGCCTTTCCATCCTTCTCTTCCTGCTGGTCGCGGGCATCCTCGCCTGTAAAAACCTGCTCGAGGAAGACCCTAAAGATCAGGTGTTTGTAGATAATTTTTTTCAGACCGAAAATGACGCCACGGCGGCGGTGAACTCCATTTACAGCATCCTGAATGCCACGAGTTCCGGGCCTACTTTTGGGGGCGTATACTTCAGCACTTATTGGGTAACTGCCGGGCTGTGTTCCGACGAAATGGAAAACAGGCTGCCGGTTACTGACCTTGACCAGTTGGCGACCTTTACCCATCGCCCGGTCAACGGCTCCTTGTATGACTTCTGGACTTTAGCGTATAAAGGCATCAACAATGCCAATTTTGCCATTGCCGGCATTCCCAAAATCACCGGTGACGCCGCCTTTAAAAACGGCCGGCTGGGCGAAGCCCATTACCTCCGGGGGATGCTGTATTTCGATCTCGTGCGGTGGTTTGGCGACATTCCGTTGGTCCTGGCTTTGGACGGTAGTATAACGCCCCGGCGCAACCCAAAAGCCGACATTTATACCCAAATCATCGCTGATTTGCAGTTTGCAGAGCAAAACCTGCCGGAAAGTTACCCGGCCGGGAACGGTTTGGGCCGGGCCACCAGAGGCGCTGCCACCGGACTACTGGCCAAAGTATACCTCACCCAGGGCGAATGGCAAAAATGTGTGGATCAATGCAATGCGGTCATCAATTCCGGCAAATACGGACTGTACGCCGACTTTGCCGAAGCGTTCCGCATCCCCAATGAAAACGGGAAGGAAACCCTGTTCAGCGTTGGTTTTGGCACCGCGAACAACAGCATTTCCTTCTGGGAAGTGGGGCAATTCAACGTGCGGTTGCTGCCCACGGAGTTGAGCGGTCAAATCCCCGGCGTGAACGCGCAGGGCTGGCAGGTGGCCACCCAAAACCTGTACGCCAGCTACGACCCACAAGACCGGCGGCGGGAAGTAACGCTTTTGACGGTGATCAATAAT
>JAYSZC010000959.1:0-2794 GCA_043738235.1 Lewinellaceae bacterium
ATTACCACCACTGATAACTAATAACAGATAACCGATAACTTTTTTATAAAAAAGGTAGGAAAAGTTTCGTACGAAATTTTTCCTACCTATATTTGCCCCATGAAACAGAAAGATGAACAAACGGGCGCCCTGCCCGAACCCACCAAATCAGAGTTGGAAATCCTCCAGGTACTCTGGCAAAACGGCCCCTCTTCCGTTCGTTTGGTCAATGACACCCTGAACGAACAAATGCGGGAAGTCAACTATTCCTCCACGCTCAAACTCATGCAGATCATGCTCGACAAAGGTTTGCTGGTGCGCGAGATCGACGGAAAAAACCACATTTACCGCCCGGCCGAGCGGCAGGAAATCACACAAACCCGTGTCATTAAAGGATTGGCAACGATTGCTTTCGGCGGTTCGCCGGTTTCACTCGCCATGCGCGCGCTGGGCAGCGGCGACACCACGGCAGCCGAATTGGAACAGATCAAACTGTTGATTCAACAAATTGAAAATCAACAAAATAAGTAAGTATACCAACAGATTTTGCTATGGAAACCATATTCTTTTTTATGCCCGAACAACTGGGAAAAGCGCTGGGCTGGATGGTTTTACACACACTTTGGCAGGCAACCCTCATCGGTTTTGTAGCCGGCATTCTGATGGTTGCGCTGCGACACCACCCGGCGCGTATGCGTTACTGGACTGCAAACGGCGCTTTGCTTTTGATTTTACTGGCGGCGCTTGGCACATTCGGCTATTATTATAAAAGCCTGGGAATTACAGCGATGGAAACCGGACAGGGCATCTCGCATGATCCCGCTGCGCTTGTTTCGGCAAATTTCCCCGTGCAGGCCGCAGAGCTGAAGCAAGCGGAAGTTTTGGCTGAAGTAAACATGGCAGACTATTTCAGCCGCCATTTACCGCTGATCGTGGCTTTTTGGTTTCTGGGGATGAGTATGTTTCTGCTGCGCTTGCTGGGCAATATCGGTTATATCTATTACCTGAAAAACCACCTGAATTTCCCCGTCGAGTCATTCTGGGACGATCTCCTGCAAGGGCTTGCGCGGAAATCCCGCATGGCAGCGCCCATTCGCCTGCTTGAATCTGCCTTAGTGCGAACCCCACTGGTCATTGGTTATCTGAAGCCGGTGATCCTGTTTCCCATCGGCATGATTAACCGCCTCGATCCGGCAAACGTGGAAGCTATTCTGGCGCATGAACTGGCGCATATCGCCCATCGCGACTACCTGTTCAATATCCTTCAGAGCATTGTCGAGGCCCTGTTTTACTTCCACCCTGCCGTTTGGTGGTTGTCGTCCAAAATACGCCACGAACGCGAGATAGCCGCCGCCGACGCGGCGGTGCGGCTCACCGGAAATTCTATGGAATACGCCAAGGCTTTGGTCATCATTCAGGACATGGCTTTTTTGCCACTGTCTCCTTCACTGGCTTTTGCCGGACAGCAGAAGCGCCAGTTGATACAGCGCGTACATCACATTTTACATATTCAACCTTCAACAAATTTAGCTATGGAAAAATTTATCGGAACCTGCGCTATCCTCCTCGTCCTGCTCGGACTGGGTTATGCGCAGAACAAAAACACCACATCAGTCCCTGAGAGCTACGCACAAACCGTCACTTCCGGCAACACATTGTCGGGCATCTGGGAAGGAACCATCAAAGACGATAAAGTTTGTATCAACCTGAGCAGCCGCAGCGAACAGTCCTCCTGGATCAATGGCGATTGTTATCCCAAATCGGAATTTTCTTCGCTGCCGACCGTAGAAGCCGAATTTACCTTGAGCCGGCCTGCGGGTACAATCACGTTCAAAGGAAAATTTGAAAACAACGAAGGATACGGCCGTTTCCGCTTTGCAGCCGACCAGGGTTTTTCCACCTGGCTGAAGGAAAATGGCATTTCCGGCATCGACGAGGAAGCGATGGTGCACCTGTTTTTTGCAAACATCGACCAGGATTACATTAAAAGTTTGACACAAGCCGGTTTTCCGAAACTCACCACAGAGGAAATCATGAACGCCAAAATTCATGATCTCAGCCCGGAATACATCAAGCAATGCAGCGAAATGGGTTTCGGTAAACTTTCTTTTGAAGATGTGCTGAATTTTAAAATCCACGACATCACGCCCGCATTTTTAAACGATCTTAAAAAATCGGGACTCGGGTCGCTGTCAGCCGAAGAAGCGCTGAACATGCGCATCCACGATTTGTCGCCCACCGCCATTGCCGAATTCAAAAAAATGGGTTTCGCCGATCTTAGTTCAGATGATTTGCTGAACCTGAAAATACACGAGATCACACCTGCATTTCTGGATGAAATGCGTAAAGCGGGATTTGACAAGCTGTCCGCCGAGGATGCCATGAACCTGAAAATACACGGCATCACACCTGCTTTTATAGATGAAATGCGAAAAACGGGATTTGACAAGCTGTCCGCCGAGGATGCCATGAACCTGAAAATACACGACATAAACACCGAATTTGTCCGCAAACTCAACAACGGCGGTTTCAGAAACCTGTCCGTCGACGATGCGGTAAATTGCAAAATTCATGGGGTGAATTCAGCCGATTTGAGCGGTTTTGCCAAACTCGGCTTTACAAAAATCGACGTGGACGATGCGGTCAATCTCAAAATTCACGAGGTAACACCCGCTTTTATCGAATCCATGCGCAGTAAAGGTTTCACCGACCTCGATCTGGAAGAATACGTCAACCTGAAAATTCAATACGGGCGCAAGAATCAGAAGTGAGAGAGTGAGAAGTGGGAGGAATGAGGAATGAGGAATGAGGAATG
>JAYSZC010000960.1:0-1128 GCA_043738235.1 Lewinellaceae bacterium
TTCCGTTTGCCCACGACCTTTGACGGTGCTGAATACTATTTGTGGTTCAACAACAAAAAACGCCGGCTGGACAAACGCGCCACGATTTACCGCAAAACAGTGGTCAATACGGTAGATCCAAAAGAAGGTAACCCGATCACTTTTCCGTACCAGTTGCGCACCAACACGGTGATGGCCCAATACGAGGTCCGGTATCCCTTCGATCCTTTCTTCAGTTTGCGGGCGACCGGCACCGTGCGGCAGGATAAAGCCCTGACCCTCAGTTCCAGACAGTCCACCCTGGATGCACCGGACTATGCGGAACAACGCGTTGCCCTGCGCTTAAGCGCCGTTTATGACAACACGGTGGATGTAGATCTAAACCTGAAAACCGGTTCCAGGGCAAAATTTTATGTGGAAGCGGTAAAACGCTTTGAGTTCAATACCGAACCCAACTGGAACCTGAAATTCAACAGTGGCTTTATGACCGTGATTGGGTTGGACGCGCGGCATTACCAAGTGCTCGATCGCCGTTCTATCCTGGCCACCCGTCTGGCAGCAGGTACGAGTTTTGGCTCCGAGCGTATCCTGTATTACCTGGGTGGCGTGGATAACTGGCTGTTCCCCAAATTCAACGACAATATTCCGGTACCGCAGGGCGACAATTTTGCCTACCAAACACTGGCCTCTAACCTGCGCGGGTTCAACCAGAATATCCGCAACGGAAGTTCTTATGCTCTGCTCAACAATGAATTACGCGTCCCGATTTTCAAATATTTTTCGAATAAACCAGTGATGGGCAATTTCTGGCGCAATTTCCAGCTCGTCGGATTTTTTGATGTCGGTACTGCCTGGCAGGGACGCAATCCGTATGGCGGCGACAACCCCATCAACATTGTATACCTGTATGAAAGCCCGAACAAAAAGCCGCTGGTGGTAACAGTGAAGGTCAATTATTTCCGCGATCCACTAGTTGCCGGCTATGGTTTCGGGGTACGCGCCCTGATTTTCGGGATGTATCTTCGGGCCGACTATGGCTGGGGTATCGAGACCCGGGTCGTTCAAAAGCCGCTGATGCATATTGCACTGGGGGTGGATTTTTGACCTTTGAATGCCGATAGCGTGTGGGAAAAATGAAAAAAAAGGCGG
>JAYSZC010000961.1:0-7065 GCA_043738235.1 Lewinellaceae bacterium
TGACAACCAGCCAGACCTGGTCGCCTTCCCGCGCCCTGGTGTTGGTTTTCGATTGGGTATAGGCAAAAAGTGGCAGCAAAAAAGCCGCAAGAAGGATAAAATGTTTGACGTTTTTCATTTGTAAAATGTTTGATGAAATGTGATTGTAAAATGAGTTGGGATACATACGTTCCAATATCGAGTCGCCACGTGCCGTTGTTGCGCGTCCCTGCCAACAGCAACTGACGACAAATGCGGCATAAAAGAACGGATTAAAGGCGATTTTGTCCGCCGCGATGACAGCAGCATCTCTATTTTTTGCTGAGCTCTATTTTTACTACGCCCTCTGTTACCTTTGGGAACTTGGTAAATACAGCTGCATCATGCCCTGGAATGATAAGATTTATATCTGAAACCAGGGTTTTCATTCGCTTCATTTGATTCACATAAGCAACCGGGTCAAAGGTGTAATGGGGGATAGGTAACAAATATTTTAGGTTGGCGTAAAACCAGATATTGTCTGATGCGATGATGGTATTTCCCGATGTTCCATTTACCAGTACATATTGGGACTCGTAGGTATGCTTTGATCCTATAAACACCCTTATGCCTGGTATAATTTCTATACTGTCGCCTTTGACGAGTGTTAGTTTTCCTTCAAAATTCTTTTGAACGATTTTCAAAACGTCCATTTTTTCGAGTCCATCATTAAAGCCTTTAGGCTGCCATGCAGTTCCAACAAAATAGTTGAAATCATCTTCCTGTAACCATACCATCGCATTTGGAAAAAGATGGATACCTCCAATATGATCCCAATGTGGATGTGTCAAAACAATATCGGTTATATCTTCAGGCTTTATGTTTAATTTTTGCAACACAACATCAGGCGATATATAATCCTTATGTGGATTTTGGTGTACAAATCCTGCGTCAACTAAAATTGTCTTCCCATTGTTGCCCTTTAGTAACCAGATGACCATATTTCCTTGCAGCGTATCCTTTGCTGAAGCCCCCACTGCAATCTCCGAAACGAGTGGTCTCCAATCAATTTTTTCAAATTCAAGTGCATAGATTTCATAGATGTTCTGCTGGCCGAACAAATGAACCGATACCAAACAAAAGAGTGGGAATAGTAGTCTTTTTTTCATGTTGTTCGTTAGTTTATGCAGTACAGTAATAAACTGATTTCCTGTTACTTATCCCTCACCGACACCGTTATTTCCTTTTCTCCTTTGTCGTTCGTATAGGTCTCCGTCAATTTCACCGCTCCGGAAGGCATGATTTCAAAAACAAAGGACAAAGTCTTCACCGGCATGCCGGGTATCGAAAATGTGTTATTGCCAACATAGTCGAAGTTAATCCCAAAGGGCATCCCATTCTGCCTATCACCCTTCTTCCACAATTGGTTGTCTTTTCTGAACAGTTCCATTTTGTTGGCGGCGTCTTTCTCGTCGATATAAATGCCGACCAATCGGTCAATGGAAGCAGGTTCGGCAGCCAGCGTCTTGGACATGCTGATGTTGTACACCACTTTTTTACTGCCGCCCTTCCGGTTTTGCACCTCCAAAATCCTTCTTTTGGCGGTTGGGGAAGAAGCACTGCTGTCTTTTGACAACCAAGGGTCTCCCGTGAAATAAAGTTGCGTCACCAAGGGTTGATAACCCTCCGCCGAAATCATCACGTGGAAATGCGCTGGACGGAAATTCCCGCCACCCACGTCATAAGGAATGGGCAAAATGGTCTTGAAACGATAATTGCCCTTATTATCGGAGTAGGCGGTGCCCCTGTATTTAAAATCGGCGGATTCATTGTCGTAAACGCCGTTGCCGTTGCAATGCCATAGTTCTATTTTGGCATTTTTGTAAGGCGTGGTGCAGTCGTCGTGCAATATTTTCCCCAACAATTCTATCGGGTCGCCTTTTTCGCCTTTAATCACGAGGTTGTTCCGCACCGGGCTGTCAGGGCGATAAAATGGGCCTAAAATATCGGAGGTCGTTTCGCAGTCGCCCACGTAGCGTTTGCCGTCGAAATGGACAAAACCGGTGGCGCTGATGGCGATGGCAGATAGGGCGGTGGTTTTAATAAAATTTCTACGGTGCATGCGTTGATTGTTTTAATGAAATAATCACCAGTTCCCCCTAGCCCAAACAACAGTTGCGTGTACCCAACCATCCAAGTCGAATACACGCAACTGCTATCTTGAAAAACAAAAAGGGGAATCTTGTTTCATGCGGTTTACTTTTGAGACTGCAAGTATAACGGATTTTTCCAGATTGCCAAATAAAATATCACACCACCCCCACCGTTACCGTCTTCAGCACCACAAAATCCGTAGCATTTCCCACGGCCAATTCCAGCGTATAATTCCCCGCTTGCGGAAAAGTCACCGTCGAGAGCAGGGGATTCAGGGCGTCCGGCTGGAAAACCACCGGGTTCGCGCCGGTCACTTTTCTCCAGTTGAAAGACAACACATCGTTTTGCGGGCTGGCAAGGCCGGAATCCGACACCTCTATGACGAGCTGGCGTTTTTTCGGGTGTGCGGGGGTGGCGGGAATAACACCGACCTCTACGGTAGGGGGCAGGTTGACCCAGACCGCCGCCGTGTCTTTACCGGTGTCCAAACTGTTGTCGGCGCTCAGTTGAAAAGTGTGGATGCCTTTGGTGGCCGGCAGCGTGACGTCCGTTTCCAGTTGGTGGACGTTTGCGATGGCCGCGTTGCCGGGGCCGGTCAGTTTGGTCCATTGCAGCGCGATGCTGTTTTGCGGCGTCGGATCGCCGAAACCGCTGTCCGTGAGCACCCCTTTCAGTTGAACCGTGAAAGGATTGCTCAGCGCTGTTACTTTTTGCTGGGGACCGGCATCCACTACAGGCGGCGTGTTCACGATAACTGTCACCGTATCCGTCGTTTTGGCTGCGCCGTCGTTGGCTTCTACCTGCAAGACGTACTTGCCTTTTTTAATTAACCGGGCCTCTACGTAATCCGTGTTGTCGGGACTGAACGTTACCAGGGCGGGGCCGCTGATCCGCGACCATTTGAGCGCGACCACGCCCGGAGGATCAGGCAGGCCGTCGTCGCTGATGGTGGCGTCGAGCCAGACCGTGACGGCGCTCTGGTTGCTTTTGAGCAGCAGCGGCACAGGCGCGGCGCCCGCACTGACCACCGGCGCGGTATTGATCGTTGCCTGGGCAGTTATACTCGCGGTGAGTTCCGGTTTGTCCGGGTTTTTCGCAGTAAGCCGCAGGACATACACGCCGCCTTTGTCGAACGTAGCGCCGGTTTGCGCTTTGGAGGCATCGGCAAAAGATACGGTGCCGGGACCGCTGATTTTTTCCCAGAGGATTTGCAGTGCGTCGGCGGGATTTCCAAGCCCGGAATCGGTCACGGCGCCGTTCAGGATGAGTTGGTTGACCGGCAACGTGACAATCAGCGGCGCAATGGCTGCCAGAACAGGCATTTGGTGTACCGTGACGTTCACCGGTTTGGTCGTAGCCAGCACCCCGTTGTTGACCGTTAACTGCAACTGGTACAATCCGCGGGCCGAAAAAGCGGCTTTGGCGTTCAGGGTATTCGCGCCGGTAAATTGTACCGTCGCCGGTCCGCCGATGCGATTCCAGGCCATCGTCAAGGGATGCAGATCGGCCAGGTCGCCGAGGCCGCTGTCCTTGATTTCCGCGATTAAATCGGTCTGAACACTTTGTCCGGTAAGCGCTAATTTTTGCGTTCCACTTTTAATATCGACATGGGGCGGCACATGCACCACCACCACGGTCTCGTCGCTGCTCAGCAGTTCGCCGTCCTGGGCGGTCAGCCGGAAGGCGTAGCGGCCTTTTTGTGTGACTTCCACGCTGGTTTGGGCGGTATTGTCCTGCTGGATCACCACGCCGTTGGTCGGTCCGCCGATTTGTTTCCAATGAACGGAGCCGCTTGTAGACCGGTCGTGGGTGACGCGGCCATTGAGCGGGAATGTGGTTTTTTGAACGGTGGTGTTTGACCAGTCGAATGCGGCCCAGTTGACCACCGAATCTGCGCCCGCAGACACCACCGGCGGCAGGTTGATGTTGGCGCCGAAGTTGAAATTCTGTTGTATCTCGCTGATGGTCAGGGCGCGGCTGTAAATGGCCACGAGGTGTATTTCACCTGTCCAGGCACGTTCCATGCCTCCGCCGATTTCGTTGCCGAGCGCCAGTTGGAAATTGGCCGCCCAGTTGGAAAAGTTACCGCTGAGCATCCTGCTAGCCACTTCCGTGCCATTGAGATACATCCGGGTCATGCCGCCGGCCTCGCGGGTGCAGACAAGTTGTGTCAGTTGCCCAGCCGTTGCTTGCCCGCCGGCCAGCACTTTGTTGCTCGCATTGTCGTTGGTGGTACTGCTGCGCAAATGCAGGTGGAATTTTCCGCCGTTTTGGGCCAAGGTAAAATTGCGCGCGGCAGGCCCCGAAGAAAAAGTGAGGATACGCGCTAATCCGGGCATATTTGCCGAAGCGGGTTGAAGCCAGACTTCCAGGGTAATTTCGTTGGAAGCCTGGAGCGCCGGGAAGAGGCGGTTGCCCGGGTCGGAGGCCGTTAGCAGCGTCGGTTCGTTCAGTTTTAAACCGCCGTTGATCCAGCTGACCTTTTGCAAATCGGGAATGGATACGTCCAGCGGTGCGCCGGCGCCGGAAACGTCTTTCAGCGTTTGGCCTGTGTTTTCTTCAAAAGTGTACAAGACCTGAATGTCGCGGCTGACGCGCGCGGCGATGCTGACCGATACTTCCGCATTGGTGTCAAAAGTGCCGTTGCTGACTAACAGTTGCAGCAGGTAATTGCCCGGTTTTTCAAACATAACCTTTGTTTGCAGGGCGTTTTTATCCTCAAAAACGACATTGCCGAGTCCGCCGGATTGCAGCCATTGCAGGGTCACCACACCGGTGGCGGGGTCGCCCAGACCGTGGTCGAGGATCAGTCCGGCGAGTTGGACTTCCAGCACATTTGCCTCGATATTGGCGCCTGCGCTGATGACCGGGCGCTCGTTGACGATCACTGTGAGGGCGTCTTCGGCTTCGAGCAGGCCATCGTTGGCGCTGAGTTTTAATTCATAACGGCCTCGTTTGGTGAAGGTTGCCTGGGTGGTTCCGGCGTGGCTGTCCTGAAAAGTGACGCCTTCCGGGCCGCTTGTTTTTTTCCAGGTAACAAAAATCGCCTCGGCTTTTTCCAACCGGTCGTCGATCACGGCGGCTTCCAGGTCGGCATCGACGGTTGCGCCGTCCAGACCGATGATCTGGTCGAGTCCGGCATTGACAATCGGCGGCTGATTAGGCGCCAGTTCGGAGAGCGTCGCCTCGCCGAATTGTTCGCCATTGGGCATCTGATTACCGTTAATACCGAAATAAAGGCTCATGTATCGGATCACCTCTTCCGTATGCGGTTGCAATTCGGGCAGGTTTTGCCGGACGGTTTCGCGCACGGCTTCGGTGAATTCCGGGAAACTTCCGAGTTTGTTGCTGACGTACGGCTCCAACTGCCTGATCAATTCGTAATTGCTCTCCATATCAAGGGTTTGCAGGGCTTTTTCCAGCGAGGGCGGGGCAGACTGATCCAGCGGCGGTAATACACGGCTGACGTAGGTGACGCGGTGCATAATGCGCCAGCAAGGCGGTTTTTTGCCTTCCTGCCGGGCTTCGCGCAGGGCGCGGGCGGCAGGATCGTCGCTTTGTTCTATCCAGATCGGGTCGACAACCTTATTAAAAAACAGGTCGAAATGATCGGAATTTTCCTCCAGAAAGAAGGACATAAAGCGGTATGCATCCACCTTGTACGGGTGTTTGATGGGTTTGGGCCGTTTGGGGTCGCTTTTGTCGAGCAGGACTACCTTGTTTTCGTCGCGCATGAACAGGTCGCGCTCCACTTTGTCCAAACCGACGTTGAGTTGGAACGCAGATTTGGCTTCCTTGCTTTTGCTGACGTTGAGTTTGTGCTGGCCGACAAACAGGGCGCTGAGTTCAAACGAGGCTGCCGCTTTGGCTACGGCAAAATTGATCCCGAGATCGATGCCGCCTTTGCCCGTGAATTCGTAGGTACCGCCGGAAGTTTCCGTCTGCACTTCCATCGTTTGTTGCGTTTCGGCAAACAAGCCGCCGTCGGATGTCCAGACGTAGTTATTCACCAGGTTGCGGCGCATTTTTTTCCGCAATTCATCCGCTTCCGTCAGTTCGGTGGCGCTTTCCGAAGGGAAATAGGCTTTGCGGCCTTTGTTGGCTGCATTGAACTGGTTGTAATAGGTTTCCAGCGCTTTCTCTTCTTTCTGAATCCGGTTTTTCAAAGCATACGCCTCGACAGGTTTAAAATAACTGCTGTCCGGGCTGTATTGCAGCGCGTTCGGGTAATCGACGTCCGCTGCCGGGCCGATTTTTCCGTCTAAAGAGCCTTGTTTTATATAACGCGGATTGATGGGGAAATGCAGCAGGTTCCAGTCTTTCGGAATGTCCGGGTTGGGCCGCATGGTGAAGGAAATCAACGCGTTGTTGTGTTTCAAACGCAGGGCAAACACATCGGCGGTTTCGGACTGCACCAGGGCCATGCCCGTGTTTTCGGGCACAAAACGCCGCCAGCCGAAGGGTTCTTTTTCGGATTCTTCCGGCGAAGTGTAACGCCCGCGCAGTTCGAGGCTGGTGCTTTTTCCGGTGGTACGCGTGGTGCCGACGCTGGCTTCCGACGACCAGCTCCACATGGCTTCAAATTGCGCTTTCAGGCCGATCAGCACATCCGCTTCTTCCATGGTGGTAATGGCGACCACAACGAGGCCGCCGCCGGTGCTGGATTCCGATTTGACGCCGAATTTAAGCGCCGCTTCCACTTCCAGACCGAAGCCCTGTTCTTTGGATGCGGAATAGGTGTAGGTCATTTCGTCGGCCTGGGCAAACTCTACCGTACTGGCTTCGTTATAGTCGTCGAGGTCGCCGATCATTTCGACGCTGGGCTGGGTCAGGTTTTCACTTGGCACCGGCGGCGCGCCTTCAATAAATCCAATCAGTTGCGGTGCAAATTGTACCTCGCCGATCCATTCGACGGCGAGGTCGCCGACTTTGAATCTGCTTACCGGTTACAAA
>JAYSZC010000962.1:0-7055 GCA_043738235.1 Lewinellaceae bacterium
GTGATGCCCTCGACATCACGCTCGGTCATTCATCATTCATCATTCATCATTCATCGTTCATCGTTCATCATTCATCGTTCATCATTCATCATTCATCGTTCATCATTCATCTTCTTTTCCATCTTAAAATGTAAAATGCCGACCTCCTCAAAAGGCTCTCCCACGATGGCATAGCCCAGCCGTTCATAAAAAGGAACCGCCACCTGACGGGCGTGCAACGACATTTTTTTAAAATGAAGCTGTGCGGCAAGTCGTTCTGATTCAGCTACCAAAGCCGTTCCCACTCCACTGCCCTGTTGCGCCTGCGCAACAACGACCTGCCGCATTTTGACAATATCAGCATCCACGGGCGTCAGGTTCAGGTAAGCCAGCAGGCGACCGTCCGGTGCGTAGGCAGCCAGGTGTATCTGATTGTATTCTTCGGCTAATTGTTCCGGCGTAAATTCCAGCCCCAGGGGGCGGCGCAACACCTCGTACCGGAGCCAAACGGCTTCGTCGAATTCAGGTGTGCCAAATTCTATCTGACGTATTTCTAATTGCATCATTTCCCAAAAAAATGAAGCAAAAGTAAGGTTTCACAACGGAGATCGGAGCGCTGATAAAATTCACATGAAAAATATTGCCAAAATAAAGTTGCGACTTACCTTCGCTCAATGTCACAATCGGCGGCCTGCATCCCGGCGCCCTTTGGCATTTTCAAAAACATCAAAATCTTTAACGAAAACCAGTAAAACATGGAAGACCTGAACCAACCCCTTGATGCCGGCCTGGGCGCAGAAGCGTCCGATCAGGGCCTCAAAATCACCGATGAAATCCGCGTATATTGGCGCGAAACTGCCAACTGGGCGCTGTTTGTTTCCGTATTAATGTTCATCCTGATCGGAATTGTCCTGATCGGGATGTTGTTTGGAGGCTATGCAGCAGTGAATGAGGGTGTAGCAAGCATCACATTCATATTGTTTTTCTTTTTGTACGGCTTAGTACTCTTTTTCCCGGCCTGGTATTATTACAAATTTTCGTCCCTGACCAAGCAGGCGATCAAGTTTGATGATAACAATGCTTTGGAAGACGGGTTTGATTACCTGAAGCGCTTTTATCGATTTGTCGGAATCCTGGTTATTGCAGTCTTTGCCCTGTACATCCTGTTGATCATCTTTGGCATTTCCATGATGGGCAATATGAACCGTGGGTTTTAAGCAAATGGTTTTTCAACTTCAACATTCTCAACCTTTCAACTTTGAGTATAAATAATGGATACTTTTACCAATAATGACAATTTACGCGTTACCTCCGGCATGGAAAACAATTGGCGCATTACCTCCAAATGGGCCATGTTTTTTGCGGTACTGGGATTTATCGGCGCCGGACTATATCTTTTAGGCGCCGTAGCCATCGTACCGGTTTTTCGGATGATGGTCGCCACGGGCGCCCTTCCCGAGCCGATTTCCATGCTGTTGGGTTCCATGTCGTGGCTCTTCGTTCTGATCTATCTGCTGGCAGTTGCCTCCATGTTTTTCCTATCCTTTTTCCACTTGAAATTTTCCAACGGGATCAACAGGGCGATCAATTTTACGGATCAAAATTCATTTGAAAATGCCTGGCGTAACCTACGCAACCATTTCCGCTTGTATGGAATAATCATCATTATCAGCTTTGTGTTGTACATTGTGCTGATCGCAGTGGCGGTTTCTATCGGAACATCCGCTGTGGATCAGTTAAATTATTGATGCTGCCTCCTGTATACGCGCTTACAAGGGATGAGGAATGAGGAATGACAGCCACTCGAAAAGCGGATAATTTAGATCATTAGAGTAGCTATTATCATCCCTCAATCTTCATCCCTCATTCCTTGTAATTTTTAATCACCTTAACCAAATAAACATGAAACGAGTTATCGGAATCGGCGGTATTTTTTTAAAGTGTAGCGATGTGGAACGCAGTCGCGCCTGGTATGCCACACACCTCGGCATTTCCTTAGAGAGTTGGGGCGCACAGTTTAATTTTCGGGATGACCCCAATCCGGACGCATACGCCGTGCTCAGTTTTTTTAAATCGGACAGCGATTATTTCCAACCGTCCGGCTCGGGATTTATGCTCAATTTCAGGGTGCATGACCTGGATGCATTGGTAGCAACGCTGCGACAGGAAGGTGTCGCACTGGAAGGCGAACCCATCGAAGAAGAATTTGGGAAATTTGCCTGGGTTATCGACCCCGACGGCAACAAAATTGAACTTTGGGAACAGCCGGTAGCATAAAATTTTCATTAAAAAGCCCTCGGGTTTTGTTGTTTAGTTGCAATAAGGCAGTCATTGATCCAACTCTTTTGATTGTCTGGTCTAAAATAAAGCACCTTACTGCGCGTTTTTTCAACGCCACATGTTATTGCTAACCATTGCTAACTTAACACACAAGATCACCTATGAAACGACTTCTTCTTTTCAGCACTTTACTATTATTTTTGGGTTCATACTCTCCTTTGGTCGCACAGGACTACCCTACCTACGATCCGAATTCGATTGATGTGCCGTTCACAAAATTTACCCTGCCGAACGGCATGCGTCTGATCGTACATGAAGACCATAAAGCGCCGATTGTTGCCGTGAATGTTTGGTACCATGTAGGTTCCAAAAACGAAAAACCGGGCAAATCAGGTTTCGCGCACCTGTTTGAACACCTGATGTTCAACGGTTCCGAAAATTTTAATACGGATTATTTCCAGGCGCTGGAAGCCATCGGCGCAACCGACCTGAACGGTACTACCAGCGATGACCGCACGAATTATTTCCAGAACGTTCCGGTCGGCGCGCTCGACCAGGTGCTCTGGCTCGAAAGCGATCGCATGGGGCATTTGCTGGGCGCTATCGACCAGGCTAAATTGGACGAGCAGCGTGGAGTCGTTCAAAACGAAAAACGCCAGGGCGAGAATCAACCTTACTCAAAGGGTTACGACATTATCCAAAAAGAAATGTATCCGCCCCATCACCCCTACGGCCACACGGTGATCGGTGAAATGGAAGACCTCAACGCCGCCTCCCTGACGGATGTACAGGAGTGGTTTAAAGCCTACTACGGAGCAGCCAATGCCGTTTTGGTAATTGCCGGCGATATTACCCCCGAAATGGCGTACGAAAAAGCCTTGAAATACTTTGGCAATATTCCGGCAGGCCCGACTATTTCCAGGCCCGGCGTAAATATCCCAAAACGTTTCGGCAACTCCCGCGCGCTATACCAGGACCGCGTGCCTCAGTCTCAAATTACAATGGTCTGGAATACCACGCAGTGGGGTACAAAAGACGGTGTCTGGCTCGATTTATTAAGCGATGTGCTTGCAGCAGGCAAAAACAGCCGTCTGTACAAGAAACTTGTCTATGAAAAACAAATTTGTCCATCTGTTTACGCTTATGTCAACTACATGGAAATTTCCGGCAACTTTTATATCCAGGCGGATGTAAAGCCGGGCAAAACAGTAGAAGAGGTAGAAACGGCTATCAATGAAATCATGGACGAATTCCTTGCCAAAGGGCCTTCGGAGGAGGAAGTGAGCCGGGTGAAAGCCAGTTACTTTGCCAACAGGCTGAAAGGTTTGGAACGCATCGGCGGATTCGGTGGCAAAAGCGACCTGCTGGCAGAAAACGAAGTATTCGGCGGCAGCCCCGATTATTACAAAAAACAGATGCGCTGGTACCATGAAACCAACGCCAAAAATATTCACGAAGCGGCGAAAAAATTTCTGAGCGACGGTCGATTTACGCTGGTATGTAATCCTTTCCCGGAATACACCGTGACAGGAACCGAAGCAGACCGCTCCAAAGCGCCTGAAGTAGACAAAAAAGTGAATGCAAAATTCCCGGATTTGCAACGCGCTACCCTCAAAAATGGTATGAAAGTAGTGCTGGCCCAACGCACGGAAAGTCCGACCGTGGTAGCCAGTTTGATGTTCGATGCCGGTTATTGCTCCGATAAGTTCGGCGGCAAATCCGGCCTGGCGTCCATTTCCATGAAAATGCTCAGCGAAGGCACTAAAACGCTCAACAGCTTGCAAATCAGTGAAAAACTACAGTTGCTCGGCGCAGGCCTGAGCGCAAACAGCGACCTCGATTATTCTTATGTAACGCTGAATGCGTTGAAACCAAGCCTCGATCCAAGCCTCGACCTCATGGCTGATATTGTGTTGAACCCTTCTTTCCCGGAAGCAGATTTCAAACGCCTGCAGGATCAACAGGTGAATCAAATCGCCAATGAGAAAAAACAACCGCAAAGTATGGTGATGCGGGTGATGCCCGAACTGTTATACGGAAAAGACCACCCTTATGGCATGCCGATGAGCGGCAGCGGCGAAGAGGATGTCGTCAAAACATTGACCGTCAACGACGTACGCGATTTCCACCAGCGCTGGTTGCGCCCGAATAACGCCACCATCGTGGTATCAGGCAATATTACCATGCCTGAATTGATCGAAAAATTAGAAAAACGATTTGACAAATGGCAGAAAGCAGAGGTGCCTAAAAAAGTGATTCCCGAAGTAAAAACGGCTACTGCCACCAATAAAATTTTCCTGATCGACCGCCCGGAAAGTGAACAAACCCTGATTATATCAGGCTACCTGACTAAACCGTATGGCCAGGTGGACGAAGCCGCTATTGAACAAATGAACAATGTTTTGGGCGGCGATTTTACCAGCCGGATCAACCTGAATATCCGCGAAGACAAACACTGGTCGTACGGAGCGGGCACTTTTATTCAAAATACGCGCGGACAACGCCCTTACCTGGTTTTTACCTCTGTTCAAACGGATAAAACCAAAGAAAGTGTGCAGGAAATCGTCAAGGAAGTCAATGCTTTTGTAGGCGAAAAGCCGATGACACAAGCCGAATTTGACAAAACGAAACAAAATACCGTGCTCGGTATGGCCGGCATGTGGGAAACCAATGCCGCCGTCAACGGAAGCGTTCGCAGCCTCGTCAAATTCGGCCTGAAAGACGACTACTGGAAAACGTACACCGACCGGGTTCAAAAACTGGGTCTGCAAGACGTTCAAAACGTGGCAAAAACCATTATTCAACCGGGTAACCTGGGTTGGTTCATGGCGGGCGACGCTGAAAAAACACTGCCCGGCCTGCAGCAATTGGGTATGGAAGTGATTCAGATTGACGCCAACGGGAAAGTTTTGAGCAAGAAAGTGAAACCGTAATTAGACGTGAGAGGTGAGAGGTGAAATAACACAACAGTTTTGAAATCTTTGCCGCAGTTATCCATTTTCCTCTCGCTTTCAGATTGAACCTGACCTGTTAAAATGAACGAAAACAATCAACCCGTTAAACTGCTCAATGCCGCTGTGGTGGTAGCCGCTTTGGGCTATTTTGTCGACATTTACGACCTGCTGCTTTTTGGTTTTGTGCGTGTAAAAAGCTTGACAGCCCTGGGTTTTACTGGGCAAGACCTCACTGACAAAGGACTTTCGCTCCAGAACTGGCAAATGTTCGGCATGTTGGTAGGTGGTGTGCTCTGGGGTGTTCTGGGCGATAAAAAAGGCCGGGTACGCGTATTGTATTTTTCCATCGCCTTGTACTCTGTCGCCAATATTATGAACGGCTTTGCCACCGGTTATGCCGATTATGCCTTTTACCGGTTTTTTGCAGGTATCGGGTTGGCAGGCGAACTGGGCGTCGGAATTACCCTCGTTGCGGAGGTTTTACCCAAAAACAAACGCGGGTTGGGTACCATGCTGGTAGCATCGATAGGACTTTCCGGTGCATTGCTGGCCTGGGTCATCGATAAAATGTTCGACTGGCGCAGCTGTTTTTTCATCGGCGGCGGTTTGGGTATTTTACTGTTATTGATCCGCGTGAGCGTCAATGAGTCGGGCATTTATAAAAATGTGCAGGAAAAAAGCGAGGTCAGCAGGGGGAATTTCTTTGCACTTTTTACCAATTGGAACCGTTTTACACGTTTTATGCGCTGCATTTTTATCGGCACTTCTACCTGGTTTGTGGTGGGCGTCCTGGTGTTTTTTGCACCTGAATTTGGCAGGGAAAAAGGTTTGGACGGCATACTGGCAGGCAATGCCATTGCCATTTGTTATACCGGACTTATCATTGGCGATCTGGCTTCGGGGCTGCTCAGCCAATACCTGCGCAGCCGGGTGAAAGTGATGGCTATTTTCCTGGCGCTCGATGTGGTGGCGGTGCTGGCTTACCTTAGTCTCCCGTTCAGTAGTCCGGCCATGTTTTACCTAAGCCATTTTGTCCTGGGCATTTCCGTCGGCTTCTGGGTCATATTTGTGACCATCGGCGCCGAACAATTTGGCACCAACCTGCGTTCCACCGTTGCTACTTCCGTCCCCAACTTTGCAAGGGGCATGCAGGTGCCTATCAACGAATCATTTAAATACCTGAAAAGCGCTGCCGTCACGGGAAGCGTCATCTCCGCCGGTTATATTGTCGGGGCGGTGTGTTTGGGTGTTGCTTTTCTGGCTTTATACGGCATGAAAGAAACGTTTGACCGGGATCTGGACTATGTGGAAGATGTTTGAGGTGATGGGGTTTGATGGTTTGAGAGGGTTTGATGGTTTGAAAAGGCTGTTGAACTGATGAGCCACATTGCGGTGAGTCAGGTATTATTGGAGTTTTTAAAATGGCATTATACCCCTGGTATTATAAATGGGGTTAAAACCCCTGGATAGCATTTGTTGACTAACCACCGGCTGAAGCCGATGATTATTGATATAAGCCGCTCGATTTTTATTGACCCAAAATGCTATTTCAATAACTCCCGGCTTCAGCCGGGAGTAAGTACAGATACCTTACTAAGGGGTTTTAACCCCTCTTAATGCCGTTTTATTTAAAAACTTCAATAATGCCTGAGAAGCAACATTTTATCAATTTTTTACTCTTCATATAAAACATTCATTTTCAATCTAATGGCAACATTTAAACGCACTGCATCCGCTGTTTGGCAAGGAACCGGCGCCGATGGTACCGGCGCCCTGAACGGCCCATCCGGCGTACTCCAGGATACTCCTTATTCCGCTAAAAAACGTTTTCAAAATGAAGAC